>NZ_JBIDAK010000013.1:0-204756 GCF_043202455.1 Kitasatospora sp. NPDC048194 | reverse complement strand
CGCACCGCCCGGGTCCGCATCCCCGCCGCGTCCGAACCCGCCTCCGGCTCCGACAGGCAGTACGAGAACATCCCCTCCCCCCGCGCCAGCGCCCCCAGGTACTTCGCCTTCAACTCCTCCGAACCCGCCAACTGCACCGGCAGCGACCCCAGCTTGTTCACCGCCGGGATCAACGACGACGAGCCGCACACCCGCGCGACCTCCTCGATCACGATCACCGTCGCCAGCGCGTCCGCCCCCGCACCCCCGTACTCCTCCGGCACGTGCACCGCATGCAGGTCATTGCCCCGCAACGCGTCCAACGCCTCCTGCGGGAACCGCCCCTGCTCGTCCACCTCCGCCGCGAACGGCGCGATCTTCGCCTCGGCCAGCGAACGCACCGCCTCACGGAGCATCTCGTGCTCCTCGGAGATGCGGAAGAGATCGAAGTCAGCCGCGCTGCCCGCCATGATGCCTGCCTCGTGGTCCAGTGACCGAAGTCTGATCGACGTCGAATCCGGGGTTAACTACCGTTCAGTAGAGATCCTAGGGCTCCGACCTGCGACTGCCTAGCGTCCTCCGGAGCCGGGCGATCCCGGCCCGACCGGCCCGGGCGGATAGCATCAGCACACCTCTACTGGTCGAACCCGCAACTCAAGGGGAACCCGTGACCCTCCGCATCTCAGTGATCGGCACCGGCTACCTCGGCGCCACGCACGCCGCCGCGATGGCCGAGTTCGGCTTCGAGGTGCTGGGTCTGGACATCGATCCCGACAAGATCGCCACCCTCACCGCAGGACGCGTCCCGATGTACGAGCCGGGGCTGTCGGAACTGCTGCTCAAGCACGTGGCCGGGCACGAGGGGTCGACCGGGCGGCTGCGCTTCACCACCTCCGCCAAGGAGGCCGCGGAGTTCGCCGACGTGCACTTCGTCTGCGTCAACACTCCCCAGCGCAAGGGCGAGTTCGCCGCCGACATGTCGTACGTGGACACCGCGATCGACGACCTGGCGCCGCACCTGACCCGCCCGGCCCTGGTGGTCGGCAAGTCGACCGTGCCGGTCGGCTCGGCGGCCCGGCTGGCCGAGCGGCTGGCCGCGCTGGCGCCGGTCGGCGAGGCCGCCGAACTCGCCTGGAACCCGGAGTTCCTGCGCGAGGGCTTCGCCGTCCAGGACACCCTGCGGCCGGACCGGATCGTGGTCGGCGCCCAGAGCGAGCGGGCCGAGCGGCTGCTGCGCGAGGTGTACGCCGAACCGATCGCGGCCGGCGTGCCGTTCCTGGTCACCGACTTCGCGACCGCCGAGCTGGTCAAGGCCGCCGCCAACTCCTTCCTGGCCACCAAGATCTCCTTCATCAACGCGATGGCCGAGGTCTGCGAGGCGGCCGGCGCGGACGTCACCCAGCTGAGCAAGGCGCTCTCCTACGACGAGCGGATCGGCGGCAAGTTCCTCAACTCCGGCCTCGGCTTCGGCGGCGGCTGCCTGCCCAAGGACATCCGGGCGTTCATGGCCCGGGCCGGCGAACTCGGTGCCGACCAGGCGCTGACCTTCCTGCGCGAGGTCGACTCGATCAACATGCGGCGCCGCTCGCGGATGGTCGAGCTGGCCCGCGAGCAGTGCGGCGGCGGCTTCCTGGGCCGTCGGGTGGCCGTCCTCGGTGCCGCCTTCAAGCCCAACTCGGACGACATCCGCGACTCCCCCGCCCTCAACGTGGCCGCCCAGATCCAGCTCCAGGGCGCCCAGGTCACCGTCTACGACCCGAAGGCCGTGGACAACGCCCGCAAGATGTTCCCCTCGCTCGCCTACGCCGCCTCCGCCCTGGAGGCCGCCGAGGGCGCCCACGTCGTCCTCCACCTGACCGAGTGGGCCGAGTTCCGCGAGCTGGACCCGGCCGAGCTCGGCGCCGTCGTCGCCGAACGCCGCCTCCTGGACGGCCGCAACGTCCTCGACGCCGACGCCTGGCGCAGCGCCGGCTGGACGTACCGCGCCCTCGGCCGCCCCAGCTGACGGGAGTCCTCCGCCGCCGATCGCGGGGACAGCCGGATGGCTCATCCCCGTTGGCACCGCCGCCCCGGTCCGCCGCACGCTCGACGGACAGGACGTCGGCTCCCCCGCCCCGGAGCGGGCCGGATGAGGTGAGGGCATGGCCGCAGCGGACGCGTCGAGCGTCGTCCACGACGTGGTGACATCGGCACTCCCGGCCGTCGTGGCCGCGCTCCTCGGCGCTGCGGGGCTCTGGTTCCGGGACTGGCGTGCCCGACGGAGCGCCGCGACCAGACGGCGGCAGCAGTTGGACGAGGCGCAGGCCTACCTCGGCTTCCTCGGCCAGTGGTTCACCACCTACACGGCCATCGCCCCAGGGGTGGACATCGCTCCGGCCCGGGCGTGGGCGGCCGACTACCTGGAGGACCAGCTCCGGGCCCTGCAGACACCGGAGACCGAGGCACCGACCGGTGAACCGACTCCGTTCCGGAAGAGGGTCAGGCAGATCCTCCTCCTGTATCCCCTGCGCTCCTTCGCCGGATCGTCGGTGCGGCTGCTGTACTACGTCATTCTGGCGCTCATGGTCGAGTTCACCCTGGCCTCCCTGCTGACCTCCGATGCATGGACCACCAGAGTCGCGCTGGCCACGTTCTTCCTGGCGGCCGGGCTCGTGGTCCTCGGTGTCCTGTGGCGACTCGCCGTTCAGCTCTCGCCCGAGAACGCCGTTCCCGGGGGCCGTCGCGAGGGCCGGGCGCGGCAGCACCGCCCCGCCCCGGACTGGACCGGTTCGGGGCGGGGCCCGGCACCTCCTCCGCCGCCCTGAGGCGCGGAATGCCGCACCTGAAGACACCGTTGGCACCGGCATGACGAACTACGGCGACGACGCGACGGTCCGTGAGATCCTCACCAGCAGCGGTGACACCTGGGCCGTGGTCGGCCTGTCCAACAACACCGCCCGGGCCGCCTACGGCGTGGCCCAAGTCCTCCAGCGCTACGGCAAGCGGATCGTGCCGGTGCACCCGAAGGCCGAGACCGTCCTCGGCGAGCCCGGCTACGCCTCGCTCTCGGACATCCCGTTCCCGGTCGACGTGGTGGACGTGTTCGTGAACAGTTCACTGGCCGGGGATGTGGCCGACCAGGCGGTGGCGGTCGGGGCGAAGGCGGTCTGGTTCCAACTCGGGGTCGTCGACGAGGACGCCTACCGGCGGACCCGGGCCGCGGGGGTCTCGATGGTGATGGACAGGTGCCCGGCCATCGAGATCCCGCGGCTCGGCTGAGCAGTCAGCCGTCAGCCGCCGGCGGTCAGCCGTCCAGCTGGGCGATGGTCGCGATGGACGGCCGGCGGCTGGTCCGCAGGGAGGCGGCGACGGACTCGGCGTCGCGCAGGACGCGCACCGCGTTGTGCCAGGTGAGCTTGGCCAGGTCGGCCTCCGACCAGCGGCGGTCGAGGAGTTCGGCGACCAGGTTGGGGTAGCCGGCCACCGAGTCGAGTCCGTCCGGCAGGAAGGCGGTGCCGTCGAAGTCGCCGCCGATGCCGATGTGGTCGATGCCGGCGACCTCGCGCATGTGGTCGAGGTGGTCGGCGACGGTGGCCGGGGTGGCGGGCGGGCGCGGGTGGGTGGCCTCGAAGGCGCGCTGGCACTCCATGGCGGGCGGGGTGGTGTCCAGCGGGTGGAAGCCGTGGGCGCGCATGTTCTCGTCGGCGGCCAGCGTCCAGTCGATGGCGGCGGGCAGGATGAACTTCGGGACGAAGGTCGCCATCGCCACCCCGCCGTTGGCGGGCAGCTGGGCGAGCACGTCGTCCGGGACGTTGCGCGGGTGGTCGCAGACGGTGCGGGCGGAGGAGTGCGAGAAGACCACCGGCGCCTCGGTGACCCGCAGGGCGTCCCGCATGGTGTCGGCGGAGACGTGCGAGAGGTCGACCAGCATGCCGAGCCGGTTCATCTCCCGGACGACCTCCTCGCCGAACAGGGTCAGCCCGCCGGCGACGGGCTCGTCGGTCGCGGAGTCGGCCCACGGGACGTTGTCGTTGTGGGTGAGCGTCAGGTACCGCACGCCAAGCTCGTACAGGGCGCGCAGGGTGGCCAGCGAGCAGTCGATGGAGTGGCCGCCCTCGGCGCCCATCAGCGAGGCGATCCGGCCCTCGGCGCGGGCGGCCTCCATGTCCGCGGCGGTGCGGGCCAGGCGCAGCCGGTCGGGGTAGCGCTCGACCAGGGCGTGGACGAAGTCGATCTGCTCCAGGGTGGCGCTCACCGCGTGGTCGCCGGCCAGCGAGCCGGGCACGAAGACGGACCAGAACTGGGCACCGACCCCGCCCTCCGCGAGGCGGGCGAGGTCGGTGTGCAGGCGGTCGCTCTGGTCGGCGGCGAGGTCGAGGGCGCCGAGGTCGTACCCGGCCTGCTCGCGCATGGCCCAGGGGAGGTCGTTGTGACCGTCCACCACCGGCGCGGTGCGGAGCAGGGCCCGGGCGCGGTCCAGCGGGGTGGCGGAGTCCGTCTGAGAAGTCATACGGGCTGTTCTACCCCACCCCGACCAGCGGGGTTACTTGCCGAAGCCGAAGGAGGCGGAGCCGGCCACCTTGGCCCGCAGCTTCTTGCCCTTCTCGGTGGCCTGGCTGTTCAGCTCGGCCTGGAAGTCGGTCATCCGCTCGGCGAGTTCGGCGTCGAAGGCGGCGAGCATCCGCACCGCGAGCAGGCCCGCGTTGCGCGCGCCGGCCACCGAGACGGTCGCCACCGGCACGCCGGCCGGCATCTGGACGATCGACAGCAGGCTGTCCATGCCGTCGAGGTAGCGCAGCGGCACCGGCACGCCGATGACCGGCAGCGGGGTGACGGAGGCGAGCATGCCCGGCAGGTGGGCCGCGCCGCCGGCGCCGGCGATGATCGCCTTCAGGCCGCGCCGGTGGGCGTTCTCGCCGTACGCGACCATCTCGCGGGGCATCCGGTGGGCCGAGACGACGTCCACCTCGTAGGGGATCTCGAACTCGTCCAGGGCCTGGGCGGCGGCTTCCATGACAGGCCAGTCGGAGTCGGAGCCCATGACGATGCCAACAACCGGGGTTGTCATTCGGTGATCGTTCCTCGCAGGTAGGCGGCCGCGTGGCGGGCGCGCTCGCGGACGTCGTCGAGGTCGTCCCCGAAGACGTTGACGTGGCCGACCTTGCGGCCGGGCTTCACGTCCTTCCCGTACATGTGGATCCGCAGCCCGGGGTCGCGGGCCATGCAGTGCAGGAAGGCGTGGTACATGTCCGGGTAGTCGCCGCCGAGGACGTTGACCATGACGGTCCACCTGGCGCGCGGCCGGGGGTCGCCGAGCGGGAGGTCGAGGACGGCCCGCAGGTGGTTCTCGAACTGCGAGGTGACCGCGCCGTCCTGGGTCCAGTGCCCGGAGTTGTGGGGCCGCATGGCCAGCTCGTTGACCAGGATGCGGCCGTCCCGGGTCTGGAACAGCTCGACGGCGAGGTGGCCGACGATGCCGAGCTCCCCGGCGATCCGCAGGGCGAGCTGCTGGGCCTGGTCGGAGAGGGCGGGGTCGAGGTCCGGCGCGGGGGCGGTGACCTCGGCGCAGACGCCGTTCTCCTGGACGCTCTCGACGACCGGGTAGGCGACGGCCTGGCCGCTGGGCGAGCGGACCACGTTGGCGGCCAGCTCGCGGAGGAAGTCGACCTTCTCCTCGGCCAGCACCGGGACGCCGGCCAGGAACGGGGCCTGCGCCTGCTCCTCGTCGTCCACGACCCAGACGCCCTTGCCGTCGTAGCCGCCGCGGACGGTCTTCAGCACGACCGGGTAGCCGGAGCCCTCCTCGGCGAAGGCGGTGACGTCGGCCGGGTCGGCGACGATCCGGTGCCGGGGGCAGGGCACGCCGATGGAGTCGAGCTTGGCCCGCATCACGCCCTTGTCCTGGGCGTTGACCAGCGCGTCCGGGCCGGGGCGGACGGCGACGCCGTCGGCCTCCAGGGCCCGCAGGTGCTCGGTGGGGACGTGCTCGTGGTCGAAGGTGACCACGTCGCAGCCGGCGGCGAAGCGGCGCAGGGTGTCGAGGTCGCGGTAGTCGCCGAGGACGACCTCGGAGACCACCTGGGAGGCGGAGTCCTGCGGCGTGTCGGCGAGGAGCTTGAACCGGACCCCCAGCGGGATGCCCGCCTGGTGTGCCATGCGGGCCAACTGCCCGCCGCCGATCACGCCCACCACTGGAAAATTCACATTGCCCGGGGAAGTCACCCGGCCAGGATATCCGGGCCGGTGGGGGGTGGTGGAGCCGCGGTGGGGCAGTGAGTAGTGGACGCGCGTAGATGTCAACCCGGGGGCGGGAGGGCTGAGCCGTTCGATGGAAGCGGGTAGCCTGGACGGCCAGGTCCTCGTCCGCGCAGTCGGATCATGTGTGCGCACGCAGGGCTCGAGGTGGCCGGGTCCCGTGCCGGGCCCCCTTTCGTCCGCAGGCACATGGAGGCAGCCCGGTATGGCGAGGACCGCAGCTTCGAAACCCCCGCTCATGCAGAGGATGCGCGGACTCACGGGTGAAGTCGTGAAGTTCGGCGTCGTCGGCCTGAGCGGCGTGGTGGTCAACTTCGCCGTGTTCTGGGTCTGCATCAACGGCCTGGGCCTGGCCTCTCTGCGCTCCAACATCGCGGCGACCGTGATCGCGATCGCCACCAACTACCTCGGCTACCGCTACTGGCTGTACCGGGACCGGGACGCGGCCTCGCGCAAGCGGGAGATCACGCTGTTCCTGGTCTTCAGCGGCATCGGGATGCTGATCGAGACCGGGGTCCTCGCCTTCACGGTGTACGTGCTGCACCTGGACTCGCACTACGAGCAGCTCGGCGCCAAGGTGATCGGCCTCGGCGTGGCCACCGTGTTCCGCTTCGTCTCCTACCGCAGCTGGGTGTTCAAGGCGCTGCCGGAGCCCGTCCCGACCCTCGACGCCGCCGCCGACGGCCAGGAGCTGGCCGCTCAGGCCGAGCTGATGCTGGCCGCCGAGCAGATCCGCTACGCCAAGGCCGAGTAGCCGAGCAGGCCGAGCAGGCCGGCGGACCGAGCAGGCCGAGCGCCCGGGCTGTCGTGGCAGATCCGCCGCGGCAGCCCGTCGCGACCAGCCCTCGCGACCAGCCCCCGTGACCAGCCCCCGTGACCAGCCCCCGTGACTAGTCCTCGTGGCTGCGCCCGAGGAAGAGCGCGAACACGGCCGGCTTCAGCGAGAGGAGCTCCAGCCGGCCGCCGTCCGCCTCCGCGAGGTCGCGGGCGACGGCCAGGCCGATGCCGGTGGAGTTGCGGCCGCTGACCGCGCGTTCGAAGACCCGGTTGCCGAGGTCGGCCGGCACCCCCGCGCCCTCGTCCTGCACCTCGACCACCACGGAGGTGCCGGAGGGCCGGACCCGCAGGGTGATCGTCCCGGCGCCGTGCATCAGGGAGTTCTCGATCAGAGTGGCCAGCACCTGGGCCACCGTCCCGGGGGTGCCGACGGCGGTGACCCCGTGCAGCCCCTCCAGCGACAGCACCCGGCCCTGCTCGCGCAGCGTCGGGCCCCATTCCTCCACCTGCTGCTTGATCACCTCGTCCAGGTCGAAGGCGACGGCCGTGGGGCTGCGGGGGTCGCGCTGGGTGGTGAGCAGCCGCTGCACGACGTCGGTGAGCCGCTCGACCTGCTGGAGGGCGATGGTCGCCTCCTCCTTGACGGTCTCCGGTTCCTCGGCGAGGGCGGTGATCTCCTCCAGCCGCATGGACAGCGCGGTCAGCGGGGTGCGCAGCTGGTGCGAGGCGTCGGCGGCGAGCCGGCGTTCGGCGGTGAGCATCCGGGCGATCCGCTCGGCGCTGGTGTCCAGCACTTCGGCGATCCGGTCCAGTTCGGGCACCCCGTACCGGCGGTCGCGCGGGCGCGGATCGCCGGAGCCGAGCCGTTCGGCGGTCTCGGCGAGCTCGGTGAGCGGCCGGGCGAGCCGCTTGGCCTGCCACACGGCGAGTGCCACGGCGGCCTGGACGGCCAGCAGGGCGACCACCCCGAGCAGCAGCAGGTTGTTGGCGATCTCGTGGTCGACGTCCTCGCGGGACTGCTCGACGGTGACGATCTCGCCGCTGTTGCCGCGTTCGACGGCCTTCAGCAGGTGGTCCCCGGCCGGGCGCTCACCGGCCGAGACCACCTGCTGGCCGGGGATCTGCACCTCGACGTAGCTGCCCTCGGTGACCTGGCTCTCGAAGACGCGCCCGTTGTTGACGGACTCCTGGTCGGCGAGCCGGCTCTCCACCAGGGCGAGCACCCGGACGGCGGCCGCGTCGACCCGGTCCTGGGCCGAGTTGACGATGGTCCGCTTCTCGACCAGGGCGAGCGGCACGCAGAACACCACGACCACCACCAGGACGACGACGAGCAGCGAGTTGATCATCCGGCGTTTCACGCTGCTGCTCCCCGAGGTGTTCCACGTCATCGGCCGGCGCCCGGCCACGGTCTCCGTACGGGGCTCATTCTTCTCGAACGTACGGGGCTAGTTCTTCTCGAACCGGAACCCGACCCCGCGCACGGTGGCGATGTAGCGGGGGTTCGCCGCGTCGTCGCCGAGCTTCTTGCGGAGCCAGGAGATGTGCATGTCGAGGGTCTTGGTCGAGGTCCACCAGGTGGTGTCCCAGACCTGTCGCATGATCTCCTCGCGGGTGACCACCCGGCCGGCGTCGCGGACCAGCACCCGCAGCAGCTCGAACTCCTTGGCGGAGAGGGTGAGCTCCTCCTCGCCGAGCCAGGCGCGGTGCGACTCGATGTCGATCTTGACCCCGTGCGCTCCGGTGGTGAGCTGGTCGACGTTGCCGCGCCGCAGCAGGGCCCGGACGCGGGCGAGCAGCTCGGCCAGGCGGAAGGGCTTGGTGACGTAGTCGTCGGCGCCGGCGTCCAGGCCGACCACGGTGTCGACCTCGTCGGCGCGGGCGGTGAGCACCAGGACGGGGCAGCTCTTGCCGTCCGCGCGCAGGCGGCGGCAGACCTCCAGGCCGTCCATCTCGGGGAGTCCGAGGTCGAGGACGACGAGGTCGACCTCCTCGGTGAGGCCGGCGGCCAGTGCGGTCGGACCGTCCTCGCGGACGAGCACCTCGTAGCCCTCGCGTCGCAGGGCCCTGGCGAGCGGTTCGGAGATCGCCGGATCGTCCTCGGCGAGCAGCACACAGGTCATGTGGTGATGGTAGTCCGCCCGGGTATGGCCGTAGGCCCTGTGAGGTGCTTCACAGAGCGTGATCGTTATACAAGGGCCATTCGGGTGTCAACGCGGTGCCGCCGACCGGTCGTTCGGCGAAGATTCCCCCATTGGATCTTGTATCTGAAGGAAGACTTGGCCTCGTACCATGGATCAGTCGGGCGGATCTAGGGCGGACTTTGCCATTCCCATACCCGATTCGAGAGTTTTGTCATCTGATAACGCCAAATATGGCCACGTAGAGTGGTTCGAGTCCACGTCCGCTGCCACCCCCCTAGGCGGACGCTGTCAGGCAAGGAACCACTACTCATGGCGTCTACGACCCTGGACGCCGGCGTCACGTCGGCCTCTCCCAGCGGCAAGACCTTCCTCGGGCACCCCCGGGGACTCGCCACTCTCTTCATGAGCGAGATGTGGGAGCGCTTCAGCTACTACGGCATGCGTGCCCTGCTGGTGCTCTACATGACCGCCTCCATCGCGGACGGCGGCCTCGGCATGAAGACGGCGGTCGCCGCCGCCGTGTACAGCGTCTACACGGCCATGGTCTACCTGCTGGCCCTCCCCGGCGGCTGGATCGCGGACCGCTTCCTGGGCGCCCGCAAGACGGTCGCCCTCGGTGGCACGATCATCATGATCGGCCACTTCCTGCTGGCCGTTCCGGTCAGTGCGTCCTTCTTCGTCGGCCTGGTCTTCATCGCGGTCGGCTCGGGCCTGCTCAAGGCCAACATCTCGACGATGGTCGGCCACCTCTACGACGGGCCGAACGACCCGCGCCGGGACGGCGGGTTCACGATCTTCTACATGGGCATCAACCTCGGTGCCTTCGTCGCCCCGCTGGTCGTCGGCACCGTCGGCCAGACGGTCAACTGGCACCTCGGCTTCGCCCTGGCCGGCATCGGCATGGCCCTCGGCCTGTTCCAGTTCCTGCTGGGCACCCGCCACCTGAGCCCGAAGAGCAACGTGGTCACCTCGCCGATCGGCGCCGAGGAGAAGCGGAAGATCTTCACCAAGGCCGGCATCTGGCTGGCCGTCGCGGCGGTCTTCTACGCGGTCGTGGGCCTCACCGGCCACTTCACCATCAACTGGGCGATCTGGCCGCTGTCCATCGCCGGCCTGGCGATCCCGGTGTTCGTCTTCGCCAAGGTGAAGCGCGACAAGGACCTGGACGCCGAAGAGCAGTCCAAGATGAGCGGCTACATCTGGTTCTTCGTCGCCGCCGCCGTGTTCTGGATGATCTACGACCAGTCCGGCTCGACGCTGAACGTCTTCGCCGACGAGCACACCGCGTCGACCCTGTTCGGGATCGACTTCCCGTCCAGCTGGTTCCAGTCGCTCAACCCGCTCTACATCATGGCGCTGGCCCCGGTCTTCGCCTGGATCTGGGTCGCCCTGGCCCGCCGGTCGA
This sequence comes from Kitasatospora sp. NPDC048194, assembly GCF_043202455.1. Lineage (NCBI taxonomy): Bacteria > Bacillati > Actinomycetota > Actinomycetes > Kitasatosporales > Streptomycetaceae > Kitasatospora > Kitasatospora sp. NPDC048194. Next base: position 194,217 of record NZ_JBIDAK010000013.1, on the reverse strand, counting down.
AGAACCCCAGCACCACCATGAAGTTCGCCTTCGGCCTGCTGATGATCGGCGCCTCCTTCATCGTCATGATGCTGGCGATGGCCGCCGCCCACGGCGACACCAAGGTCACCCCGCTGTGGCTGGCCATGGTCTACCTGGTCCAGACCGTCGGTGAGCTCACCCTCTCCCCGGTCGGCCTGTCCGTCACCACCAAGCTGGCCCCCACCAAGTACGCCAGCCAGATGATGGGCGTCTGGTTCCTCGCCGTCACCGCGGGCGACTGCGTCGCCGCCATCTTCCAGCTGGTGCTGGGCGACAAGGTGGTCGGCGGCACCGCGTACTTCGCGGTCCAGGGCGTGATGGCGATCGTCGCCGGTGTCGCGCTGGCGATGTACCGCAAGAAGGTCGTCAAGCTCATGGGCGACGTGCACTGACGTCCGCCCTCCCGCTCCGGGGCCGCCGTGGATTCCTGAGATCCACGGCGGCCCCGGTCGTTTTCCGCCTACGGTGCCCTGAGGCAGGCAGTGGGCGCGGAGGGACCGGTACCCGGGCGCACCGACCGGCTCGGCGTGGTCGGGCCCGCCCCGGCCGGCGGGTAGGGATCACCTGAACGCGTGGGAAGTCGGCCCGGCCGACTTCCCACGGCGGGCTCAGGCGGGTGCGGGAAAGGCCCCCGGGAAAGCCCCGAGCGGATCGCACGTCGCCCCGTCGGGCCGGTCGGCTCGACGGGGCGACGTGCGATCCGCACCCGGCGCTCAGACCTCCCGGACGCCCGCGCGCCAGACCGCCGCCGTCAGGGGTACGCCCGGCCGGTAGGCCAGGTGGACGTGCGAGGGGGCGTCCAGCAGCAGCAGGTCCGCCCGGGAGCCGACCGCGACGGTGCCGACGTCCGTGCGCCGCAGCGCGTGGGCGCCTCCGGCGGTCGCGGCCCAGACCGCCTCGTCCGGGGTCATGCCCATCTCGCGCACCGCCACCGCGATGCAGAACGCCATCGAGCTGGTGAAGCTGGAGCCCGGGTTGCAGTCGGTGGACAGCGCCACCACGGCTCCCGCGTCCAGCAGCCGGCGGCCGCTCGGGTACTCGGCGCGGGTGGAGAACTCCGCCCCCGGCAGCAGGGTCGCGACCGTCGCCGAGCCGGCCAGCGCCGCCACGTCCTCGTCCGCCAGGTGGGTGCAGTGGTCCGCCGAGGCGGCCCCCAGCTCGACGGCGAGCTGCACGCCCGGCCCGTACGTCAGCTGGTTGGCGTGCACCCGGGGGGTGAGGCCGCGCTCGATGCCGGCGGTCAGGACGGCCCGCGCCTGGTCGCCGTCGAAGGCGCCCTTCTCGCAGAACACGTCCACCCAGCGGGCGTGCGGGGCGCAGGCGTCCAGCATCTCGCCGGTGACCAGGTCGACGTAGCCGGCCGGGTCCTCGGCGTACTCGGGGGCGACGATGTGCGCGCCCAGGTAGGTGGTCTCGGGGGTGTGCTTCGCGGCGACCCGCAGCGCCCGGGCCTCGTCCTCGACCGTCAGCCCGTAACCGGACTTGCACTCGATGGTGGTGGTGCCCTGCCGCACCGCCTCCCGGACGAACCGGGCGACGTTGGCCTCCAGCTCCTCGTCGCTCGCGGCCCGGGTGGCCGCCACCGTGGTGCGGATGCCGCCCGCCGAGTAGGACTGGCCGGACATCCGGGCGTCGAACTCGGCGGTGCGGTCGCCCGCGAACACCAGGTGGGCGTGCGAGTCGACGAAGCCGGGCAGCAGCGCCCGGCCCGCGGCGTCGAAGCGCTCGTCCGCGGCCGGGGCCTGGGCCGACGGGCCGACCCAGGCGATGCGGTCGCCGTCTACCACCACGGCCGCGTCGGTGAGCAGGCCGAGCGGCCCGGTGCCGTGCCCGGGGTCGTTGGTGACCAGGCTGCCGATGCCCGTGATCACAGTGGTCCTGGTGCTCAAGTCAACGCCTTCCGAAGGGAGTCGGACAAAGGGAGTCGGACAACAGGTTCAGCAGTCCAGCGCGCCGATCGCGGAGCGCAGCGCCGCCGGCACATCGCCCACCAGCTGGTGCACGCCGTCCCGGACGACGTGCCGCCCGCCGACCACCAGGTGCCGCACGTCCGCCGCCGAGGCGGCGAAGACGGCGATCTCGGCGCCGAGCCGGGGCGGCGGGCCCGCCGTGCGGACGGTGTCCAGGGCGATCGCCGTGAAGTCGGCGAGCGATCCGGCCTCGATCCGCCCGGCCTCCGGCCAGCCGAGCGAGGCGTGCCCGTCCTCGCCGCCGGCCCGCAGCAGGGCGTTGGCCGTCCAGTGGCCGCGGGTGCGAGTGCGCAGCCGCTCGTCCAGTTCCAGGGCGCGGGCCTCCTCGAACGGGTCGATCACCGCGTGGCTGTCGCTGCCCAGGGTGATCGGGCTGCCCGCCGAGGCGAGCCGGCGGGCCGGGCCGATGCCGTCCGCGAGGTCCCGCTCGGTGGTGGGGCACATGCAGACGGCGGTGGAGGAGTCGGTGAGGAGCCTGACGTCCTCCTCGGTGAGGTGGGTGGCGTGCACGGCCGAGGTGCGCGGGCCGAGCGCGCCGTGGTCGGCGAGCAGCCGGGTCGGGGTGACGCCGTGCGCGGCGAGGCAGGCGTCGTTCTCGGCGGTCTGCTCGGACAGGTGGACGTGCAGCGGCGCCCCGCGCACCGCCGCCCACTGCGCGACGGTGCCCAGCTGCTCCGCCGGGACGGCCCGGACGGAGTGGATGGCGGCGCCGATCCGGGCGTGCTCGCCCGGCTTGAGCGCGTCCGCCCGGACCGCCCAGGCCTCGGCGTCGCCGTCGCTGAACCGCAGCTGCGGGTGGGTGGGCGCGGCGCCGAAGCCGGAGGACAGGTAGCAGGTGTCCAGCAGGGTGATCCGGATGCCGGCCCGGGCGGCGGCCTCGATCAGCGCCTCCCCCATCGCGTTGGGGTCGGCGTAGCGGGCGCCGCCGGGCGCGTGGTGCAGGTAGTGGAACTCGCCGACGGCCGAGATCCCGGCGAGCGCCATCTCGGCGTAGACGGCGGTGGCGAGTTCCAGGTAGGCGTCCGGATCGAGCGCGCCGGCGAACCGGTACATGGTGTCGCGCCAGGTCCAGAAGGTGCCGGAGCCGACCTGGACGTGCCCGCGCAGCGCCCGGTGGAAGGCGTGCGAGTGGGCGTTCGCGTGGCCGGGCAGCACCAGTCCGTCGAGGCGTACGGCGCCGGGCGGGCAGGGTCCGCTGTCGGGGGTGACGCCGGTGATCCGGCCGTCCGGGCCGGTGGCGATCAGCACGTCCTGCTCGACCACCGGCCCGTTGGGGTGCGGCAGCCAGGCGTACTGCGCCCAGTAGCTCACTGCGGTCACTGGCACGCCAGGTCCTCCAGTACGTCGGCGAGAGCGGCGACCCCGGCCAGGCAGTCGGCCGTCTCGGCGTGCTCGGCCGGGGAGTGCGAGACGCCGGTGGGGTTGCGCACGAACAGCATGGCGGTCGGGATCGCGGACGCCAGGATGCCGGCGTCGTGTCCGGCGCCGGTGGGCAGCACCGGCGCGTCCAGCAGCTTCGCGAGCCGGTCGCGCAGCGGGCCGTCGAAGTCCACCACCGGGGTGTAGGACTCGCGGATCAGCTCGACCCGGACGCCGTCGCGCCCGCCCCGCTCGGCGGCGGCCCGCTCGATCTCGGCGACGAGTTCGGTGAGGGTGGCCTCGTCGGCGGCGCGGGAGTCCAGCCAGCCGCGCACCAGCGAGGCGATCGCGTTGGTGCCGTTGGGCTCGACGGCGACCTTGCCGAAGGTGGCCAGCGCACCTGCGAGCTTCGCCTTCTTGCGGGCGGCGAGCACGGTGTTGGCGAAGGTCAGCATCGGGTCGCGGCGGTCCTCGATCCGAGTGGTGCCGGCGTGGTTGGCCTCGCCGTGGAAGTCGAACCGCCACCGGCCGTGCGGCCAGATCGCGCTGGCCACGCCGACCGGCTGCCCCTCGGCGAGGTGGCGGCCCTGCTCGACGTGGAGCTCGACGAAGGCGCCGATCCGGGCCAGCCGCTCGTCGTCGGCGCCGAGCGCGGTCGGGTCGTAGCCGGCCCGCTCCATCGCGTCGGGCAGCCGCACGCCGTCGGCGTCGCGCAGCTCGAACGCGGCCTCGCGGGAGAGCACCCCCGAGCTGAGCCGGGAGCCGATGCAGGCCACCCCGAACCGGGCGCCCTCCTCGTCGCCGAAGTTGACGATCGCCAGCGGCCTGGTGAACCCGGCTCCCCTGGCGCGCAGTTCGTCCAGCGCGGCGAAGGAGGAGACCACCCCGAGCGGGCCGTCGAAGGCGCCGCCGTCCGGGACGGAGTCCAGGTGCGAGCCGGTGACGACCGCACCCCCGGCGGTCGGGTCGCCCAGCCAGGCCCACTGGTTGCCGTTGCGGTCCAGCTCGTAGGTCAGGCCGCGGTCGCGGGCCTGCTGTTCGAACCAGGCGCGGCACTCGGCGTCGGCGGAGTTCCAGGCGAAGCGGCGGTAGCCGCCGGAGGAGGCGGAGCGGCCCACGGGGAGCAGCTCCGCCCACATCTCCTCGAAGGACGGAACCGTCACAGTTCACCCATCGGGACGCGGACCCCGCGCTCGGCGGCGACCTCGGTGGCGCGGTCGTAGCCGGCGTCCACGTGCCGGATGACGCCCATGCCGGGGTCGTTGGTGAGCACCCGGCGGATCTTCTCGCCCGCCAGGGCCGTGCCGTCGGCGACGGTGACCTGGCCGGCGTGGATCGAGCGGCCGATGCCGACGCCGCCGCCGTGGTGGATGGACACCCAGGAGGCGCCGGAGGCCACGTTGACCATGGCGTTGAGCAGCGGCCAGTCGGCGATCGCGTCCGAGCCGTCCAGCATGGCCTCGGTCTCGCGGTACGGGGAGGCCACCGAGCCGCAGTCCAGGTGGTCGCGGCCGATCACGATCGGGGCGGACAGCTCGCCGGAGGCGACCATGTCGTTGAAGCGCTCGCCGGCCTTGTCGCGCTCGCCGTAGCCGAGCCAGCAGATCCGCGCGGGCAGGCCCTGGAAGTGCACCTTCTCCTGGGCCATCCGGATCCAGCGGGCCAGCGACTCGTTCTCCGGGAAGAGGTCGAGGACGGCCTTGTCGGTCTTGTGGATGTCCTGCGGGTCGCCGGACAGCGCGGCCCAGCGGAACGGGCCCTTGCCCTCGCAGAACAGCGGGCGGATGTACGCCGGGACGAAGCCGGGGAAGGCGAAGGCGCGGTCGTAGCCGGCCAGCTGGGCCTCGCCGCGGATCGAGTTGCCGTAGTCGAAGACCTCGGCGCCGCGGTCCAGGAAGCCGACCATCGCCTCGACGTGCCGGGCCATCGACTCGCGGGAGCGCTGGGTGAACTCGGCGGGCTTGGCGGCCGCGTAGTCCGCCATGTCCTCGAAGGCGACGCCGACCGGCAGGTAGCTGAGCGGGTCGTGGGCGCTGGTCTGGTCGGTGACGATGTCGATCGGGGCGTCCATCGCGAGCAGCTGCGGGACCAGCTCGGCGGCGTTGCCGAGCACGCCGATGGACAGCGGCTGCCGCTTGTCGCGGGCTTCCACGGCCAGCTGGAGCGCGTGGGACAGGTCCTTGGCCTCGACGTCCAGGTAGCGGTGCTCGATCCGGCGGGAGATCCGCGACGGGTCGCAGTCGATGCAGATCGCCACGCCGCCGTTCATGGTGACGGCCAGCGGCTGGGCGCCGCCCATGCCGCCGAGCCCGGCGGTGAGGGTGATGGTGCCCTCCAGCGTGCCGTTGAAGCGCTTGTTGGCGACGGCGGCGAAGGTCTCGTAGGTGCCCTGGAGGATGCCCTGGGTGCCGATGTAGATCCAGGAGCCGGCGGTCATCTGGCCGTACATGGTGAGCCCGAGGCTCTCCAGGCGGCGGAACTCCTCCCAGTTGGCCCAGTCGCCGACCAGGTTGGAGTTGGCGATCAGCACGCGCGGCGCCCACTCGTGGGTCTGCATCACGCCGACCGGCCGGCCGGACTGGACCAGCATGGTCTCGTCCTGCTTCAGCCCCTGCAGCGTCTTCACCATGGCGTCGAAGGAGCGCCAGTCCCGCGCCGCCTTGCCGGTGCCGCCGTACACGACCAGCTTCGACGGGTGCTCGGCCACCTCGGGGTCGAGGTTGTTCATCAGCATCCGCAGGGCAGCCTCCTGCTGCCACCCCTGCGCCGTGAGTCCCGTCCCGCGCGCCGCGCGCACCTCTCGCGGCCCGCTCGTCTGCTGCACCATGTCCCGGCCTCCTGCGGATGGATTCATTCAGGCTCTGTTCGGCTGAATATATCTAAACAGCGAACGTTCGACCAGACCCCGCCACCATCCGATCAGCGCCGGCACCGGCCGACTTGGCGCGCCGGCCCGGACCCGGCGAACACCAGCCACTCGGCCCAGTACGGGGGCGGAGGGCGCGACGGCGGCCGTCACCGGCCCGCGGGAACCGTGCAGGCACCGCACGGCCCCCGGGGCGTGCGGTGCGGCGGGCACGGCGCAGCCCGCCCACTTCTCCACCGCCCACCGCCCACCGCTCCGCGGCCCGTCGAACCGGGGACGGGCACCCGCCGAACCCGGGCGGCCGGACTCCCCGGTCCGCGCCCGCACCGGGCGAACACGCTCAGGCCGCCGCGTCGCCGCCGTCCCAGTCGATGCCGATCTCGGCGAGCCAGCGGCGGTCGTCCGCGTCCGGGGCGGGCGGGGACGGCGGGCGGGGGACGTTCTGGACGGGGCCGAGGCCGTAGCGCTCGGCAGCCGCGGCGGCGCGGGCGTCGGGTTCGATGACGCCGACGTGGACGGCGGACTCGTCGCCCGGATCGAGGACGGTCAGTTCGGGATCGGGCAGGCGCCGCAGGGTGACGCGGCGTCCGCAGGTGGGGCAGGACCATTCGTCGGCACCCGAGGCGAGGCGGCCGACGAACTTCATCTCGTGGATCACGCGCATGGCGGCACCCCCTGCTGTAGGGGATGCCCGGCTTCGGGGCGAGTAGTCCTTCGGCCGTTATTCCAGGAAGAGCCCGCGCGCCGCCGCCGACTGCTCGATCGCCTCCAACCTGGCCTCCGCACCAGGGAGTTCGTCGCACATGGTCTGCAGCAGCACCCGGCCGAGCATCATCGGCGCGCAGGCGGTGTCGAAGACCAGCCCGGTGCCGACGGCCGCGGGCAGCATCAGGTCGGAGAGCTTGGCGACCGGGGAGAAGGCGCTGTCGGCCACCGTGAGCACGGTCAGTCCGCAGTCCCGGGCGACCACCAGAGCGTCCATCAACTCCCGCGGGTAGCGCGGCAGCGCGAAGCAGAGCAGCGCGGTGGCGCCCGCCGCGGTGGCCTGTTCCAGCCGGTCGGCGAGCATGCTGCCGCCCTCGTCCAGCAGCCGGATGTCCGGGTGCACCTTGGCCGCGAAGTACGCGAAGCCGCGCGCCTGCGCCGAGGCGGCCCGCAGGCCGAGCACCGGCAGCGGGCGGGAGGCGGCGAGCAGCCGGGCGGCCCGGGTGATCGGCTCGGTGTCGGCGAGCAGTTCTGCAAGGTGGCGCAGGTGCTCGATCTCGGCCAGCACCGCCTGCTGGTGCTCGTTGCGCACGGCGTCGGCCGGGGTCTCCGGCGCGGCCGGCTCGCCCGCGCCGAGGTCGCGCAGCTGCTTGCGCAGCGCCGGGTAGCCGTCGTACCCGAGCGCGACCGCGAAGCGGGTGACGGAGGGCTGGCTCACCCCGGCGAGTTCGGCGACCTCGACGCTGGACAGGAACGGCGCCTCGGTGGCGTGCCGGACCAGCGAGTGGGCGATCCGGCGCTGGGTGGGCGTCAGCCGGTGCCCTTCGAACAGCTGCAGCAACCGGGCGGAGGGGCCGACGGTGCCGGCCTCGTCAGTGGCGGTCATCAGCGGTACCTCCGGATGCGAGCGGTTCGGACGACGACTGTGCAGCAGCGCGGCGCGCCTGGCAAAGACGTCTCGTACGGCGGGATGCCCCGTGGGACGTCCCGAGGATCGGACGGCGGGCCCGGCCGGAAGGGCTCGGGGGGAACCCTGATTTCCCCCTGACCCCGCCCGGATTCCCCCCGCGAACGGATGGACCGGGCCCCGCAGCGGCCCCAGGCTATGGGCATGGACACTCGCCAGGACGATCTGCGGCGCGACCTCGACGCCACCCTGCAGGCCCGCAAGGAACTCGGCAAGGAGTACGAGGACGCGCTCGTCGACTCCTTCATGAAGCGCCTCGACGCCCGCCTGGACGCCCGGGGCGGTCGCCCGGCCGGCGAGCGGACGGACGGCTACGGGCCCTCCTACCGGGACCGGGGCCACGACCGGGACCGCCGCGGCTGGGCGCCCGGCCGGTCCGGCAACCGCCTGGCGGTGGTCTCGCTGGCCTTCGGCATCCCGCTGACCGCGATCGCCAGCAGCCCCGAGGGCGGCGGCTTCGTCGGTCTGCTGGTCTGCTGGGCGGGGATCGTCGGGGTCAACCTCGCGGCCGCGCTGGGCAACCGCCACGACCGCCGGGACCGCCCGCGGGGCGACTGGGACTGAGCCGGTCCGCACGGCCCGGCCCCGTCGCCCCGCATCCGCAGCAGATCTAGGCCAGCGGCCCGGTGACCTGTTCCACCGCCCGCACCAGGCCCCCCGAGGCGACCAGCGCGGCGGCGGCCTCCAGGTCCGGCGAGAGGAAGCGGTCCCGGCCGGCGCCGCCGACCCCCGCCTCACGGGCGGCGGCCAGCGCGGCCGCGGTGGCCGGGGCGAGCCGGCTGCCCGAGTCGGCCTGCTGACGGATCTCCAGCGCGCGGGCCGCAGCGGTCAGTTCGACGGCCAGGATCCGGCCGAGGTTCTCCACCGCCTGGCGCAGCTTGCGGGCGGCCGACCAGCCCATCGACACGTGGTCCTCCTGCATCGCGGAGGACGGGATGGAGTCGACCGAGGCCGGGACGGCGAGCCGCTTGTTCTCGCTGACCAGTGCCGCCTGGGTGTACTGGGCGATCATCAGGCCCGAGTCCACGCCCGGGTCGTCCGCCAGGAAGGCCGGCAGGCCGTGCGAGCGGGCCTTGTCGAGCAGCCGGTCGGTGCGGCGCTCGGAGATCGAGCCGAGGTCGGCGGCCGCGATGGCGAGGAAGTCCAGCACGTACGCGACGGGCGCGCCGTGGAAGTTGCCGTTGGACTCGACCCGGCCGTCCGGCAGCACCACCGGGTTGTCGACCGAGGCGGCCAGCTCGCGCGAGGCGACCAGCTGGGCGTGCGCCAGGGTGTCCCGGCCGGCGCCGGCCACCTGCGGGGCGCAGCGGATGGAGTAGGCGTCCTGGACGCGCGGCGCGTCGTCCTGGTGGTGGCCGGTGAGTCCGGAGCCCTTGAGCACGGCCAGCATGTTGGCGGCGCTGAGCGCCTGCCCGGGGTGGGGGCGGATCGGGGCGTGCAGCTCGGGGGCGAGCACCTTCTCGGTGCCGAGCAGCGCCTCCAGGCTCATCGCGGCGGTGATGTCGGCGGTGGTGAACAGCCGCTGGAGGTCGGCGATGGCCATCACCAGCATGCCGAGCATGCCGTCGGTGCCGTTGATGAGGGCCAGGCCCTCCTTCTCCAGCAGCTCGACCGGTTCGATGCCGGCGGCGGCCAGCAGCTCGGCGACGGGCTTCTCCACCCCGTCCGGGCCGGTGGCGGTCCCCTCCCCCATCAGCACCAGCGCGCAGTGCGACAGCGGGGCGAGGTCGCCGGAGCAGCCGAGCGAGCCGAACTCCCGGACCACCGGGGTGATGCCCGCGTTGAGCAGGGCGGCCATGGTCTGGGCGACCAGGGGGCGGACGCCGGTGCGGCCCGAGGCCAGCGTCTTCATCCGCAGGAACATCAGCGCGCGGACCACCTCGCGCTCGACCACCGGCCCCATGCCGGCCGCGTGCGAGCGCACCAGGGAGCGCTGCAGCTGGGCGCGCAGCTCGGGGCTGATGTGCCGGACGGCGAGGGCGCCGAAGCCGGTCGACACGCCGTAGACGGGGCGCGGTTCGGCGGCGAGGGCGTCGATCCGGGCGCGGGCGGCCGCCATCTCGGCGAGCGCGTCGGGGCCGATCTCGACCCGGGCGTTGCCCCGGGCGACGGCCAGCACGTCCTCCGCACTGACGTCGGCCTTGCCGACCTGGACCAGCGGAGCGTCGGGGGCCACAGCACTGTGCATATCCATATACACAATCACACCAGGTGAATGAAGATATGACAACAGCTGCTCACCATCCGGATTCTCCGCCGCCCCGGTCCGCACCGCACGCCCGGGCCCTCCGCTACCCCCGGGCCGACACCAGCTCGGCCTCGATCAGGTCCGCCGCCCGCCCGGTGCCGCCCTCGGCACGACCGGCCGCGGCCAGGGCCGACAGCCGCCCGGGCACCGCGGGGTCGTCGACCAGCTCCAGCAGCGCGGCCCGCAGCTCCTCCGGGCCGGCCGCGGTGTCGAGGCGGCGGGCGACACCGAGGCCGACCAGGGCGTCCGCGTTCGCGAACTGGTCGGCGCCCTGCGGCACGGCGATCATCGGCACGGCGTGGAACAGCCCCTCGCTGGAGCCTCCCATGCCCGCGTGGGTGACGAAGGCGTCGGCCTGCGCGAGCACCGACAGCTGGGGCACCCAGCGGTGCACCTCGACGGTGCCGGGCACCTCGCCCAGCTCGGCCAGGTCGGTGTGCGCGCCGATCTGCAGCACGGTGTGCCAGCCGGGCAGGTCGCCGAAGGCCCGGACGCAGGACCGGTAGAAGGCGGGCTGGTTGGTGTAGGCGGAGCCGAGCGAGACCAGCAGCACCTTCTCGGCACCGGCCGGGCGCTGCCACGCGCCCTGCTCGGCGCGGTCGCCGAAGCAGGGCCCGACGAACGTCACCCGCTCCTCGTCCACCCGGTCGGCGTTCGGCTGCAGGGCGCGCGGGATGAGGGCGATCGCCCGCTCCGGGCGGCTCTTGAAGGCGTCCACGTCGCGCTGCACCGCACCGGCTCCGGCCAGCCAGTCGGCGAACCGGCGGTAGTGCTCTGCCCCGCCTGGCGCCTTGCGGACCGCGTCGAAGACCTCCGGGAAGTCCTCCTCGAAGCCCTCCCAGCCGACGTACGTGGGCGACAGCTGCACCACCGGCACGCCGAGCCGCTCGCCGAGCGCCCGCCCGGCGAAGCCCGCGATGTCGCAGAGCACCAGGTCGGGGCGGTCGGCGCCGCCGTCGAAGTGCTCCAGCAGGACGGGCCACATGGCCAGCGCGTCGTCGAGGAAGAGCTCCTGCAGCGCCACCGGGTCCGTGGCCCAGCCCGCCGGGTCGTCGGTGAGCGGCAGCGTCGACGGGTACGGCACGAAGCCGGCGCCGGTGGACTCGACGACCTCCCGGAAGCGGGGGGCGTTGACGTAGCTGACCCGGTGGCCCCGGGCGACCAGCTCCGCGATCACGGCCAGGCTGGGATTGACGTGGCCGTGGGCCGGGATGGAGACCATCAGGATGTGGGCGGGGTGGGAGCGGGTCATGGATGCACCTCCGGGGTCGCGGACGACGGGATGACGAGAATCGCCTAGACGAGACGTTGCGTCTCGCGATCTCGACGACAGATACGATACGTCTCGTCTCGTTGCCCGGCAAAGGATTTCCCATGGCCCCCAGAACCAGCCCCGACCCCGCCCGCCGCAGCGAACGCTCGCGCGCGGCCGTCCTCGCCGCCGCCCACGAACTCGTCTCCGAGGTCGGCTTCGGCAAGCTCACCATCGAGGCGATCGCCGCCCGGGCCGGCGTCGGCAAGCAGACCATCTACCGGTGGTGGCCCTCCAAGGGCGCGGTCGTCTTCGACGCCTTCCTCGCCGCCACCGGACAGGGCGGCGACATCGCCCTCCCCGACACCGGCGACCTCGCCGCCGACCTGCGGACGGTCCTGCGCGGCTCCGCCGGCAAGCTCACCGACCCCGCGCTCGACCGCACCTACCGCGCCCTCAGCGCCGAAATCCTCAACGACCCGGCGCTGCAGGCCGAGTACCGCACCCGGCTGCTGGATCCGCTGCTGGAGGTCACCCGCGACCGTTTCCGCACCGCCCGCGAAACCGGCCGGATCCCCTCCGACACCGACCTCGACCTCGCCGTGGAACTCCTCTACGGCCCGCTGTACTACCGCTGGATGCACCAACTCGGCCCGCTCGACCACGACCACGCGGACCGGTTGGTCGACGCCGTGCTCCGCGCCCTCGGGGCCGACGGCTAACGGCCGTTGCGCCGCCTGACCAGGTGCACCAGCAGTGCCACGACCAGCACGGTCCCCAGCACCGCGGCGAGGAGCCAGCCGAACACCGCGTCCAGCGCCCGCCCGACGACGCTGCGGCGGACCTTCCGGACGCGCCGCGACGCCGCCTGGTCCGTGATCCGGTGCGCCCGCAGACCCGCCCTCAGCCGCGGCGCCCGCTCGGGCGCCGTCGGCGCGGGGGTCGTCCGTACGGGCGACGGGACGGTCTGAACCGGTCGGGCCACCGGGGTGGCCGTCACCGCGGCCGCCGACGCCGGGCCGGCCGTCGCCGCCCCTCCCCCGAACACCAGCACCCCGGCCACCGCCGCGCCCACCAACCGTCCGCCCACCGTCTCCCCCCGCTCCCCGGTCCGCCCCCGCCACCATCCCACCGCCCCGGCCCCTCGCGGCAGCCCCCGGGACCGAACCGCGACCCACCCGCGACCCCGCGGTCACCGAACCGGGACGAAGCAGCGCCCACCGTCCGCCCGCCGGGCGCCCGACCCCCGGCGCCCGTACGGGGCGGTCCTCACATCGCCGGCGGTGAGGCCGCTCCCGCCAGGGCCACCGCGACCAGCGCCCGCATCGCGGAGGCGGCCTGCCCCAGCGGCAGGGTCGCGTCGTCGGCGAAGAGCTCGACCAGCCACCCGCCCGCCGCGTTCTGCCCGCCCGCGGCGACCATCCCCCGGTAGCCGGAGACGACCAGCATCGCCTCCTCCGCCGGGTCGTTGCCCGCCGCGCCCGCGCGCAGCGCGAACGCGCCGCCCCGCACGGCCCGGCGGGTCATCGGGTAGTGCCGCAGGTCGAACACGGCGTCCGGGGCCTCGATCTGGGCCCGCTGGGTCTCGGCGCGGGTGCTGCTCGGTCCGCTGGTCATCCGGTAGACGGCGTGCTGGGAGGTGCGCATCAGATGGGATCCGGGCGGCACGTAGGAGACCCACCAGCCGACCGCGTCGAGCAGCCGGGCGGAGGTCTCGGCGACCACGACCAGCTTGGCGAGGGTGTCGGCCGGGTGGACGGCCCGGGCGGCCGCGGCCTGGTCGAGCGCCGAGAGGACGGCGGTGAGCAGCTGACCGGGGTCGGCGCTGTGGGCGGCACCGCGGAAGCGCCGCCGGTCGCCCGTACCGGCCCGTCCGCCCGGCCCCCGGCGGCCGTCGGCGCGGTGCTGCGGGTCGGCCGCGTCGGCGAGCAGCACGGTGGGGTCGGGCGAGAAGCCCGGGCCGTGGCTGCGCCCGGCGACGACGGGGTGGGCGGCGCGGGCGGCCTTGGCCCGGTACTGGGCGGCGTCGGCGAGTCGGAAGAGCCGGTCGGGCGTGGTGACCGGGCCGATGGAGTCCCCGGTGGAGGCGACGCCGCAGGCGACCCCCTCGCCCTCGGACAGTGCCAGCGCCCGCGCGCACAGCTCCTCGGCGACGGCGACCACCTCGTCGGCCTTCTGACCCTCCACCAGCAGGCAGAACTCGTCGCCGCCGAGCCGGGCGGCGAGACTCCCGGGGAGTTTGGCGGCGGCGAGCGAGAGCTGGTGGGCGAACCGTTCCAGCAGCCGGTCGCCCATCTCGTGGCCGAGCTGGTCGTTGACCCGCTTCAGCCCGTTGACGTCGCAGACCACCAGCGACACCACGGTGTTGTCCCGGTTGTGCGCCTCCAGCGCGCTCTCCAGCCGGGCGTCGACCGCGCGGCGGTTGGCCAGGCCGGTGAGCGGGTCGGAGAAGGCGAGCTTGCGCAGGTCGGCGAGGCGTTCGGTCTGGGCGAGGCCGGCCGAGACCTGCGCGGCGAGCAGGGTCGCGTAGTCCGCGTCGGCCTGGGTGAACGCGGGCATCCCGGTCGACCGGGCGAGGTAGAGCTCGCCCCAGGCCTGCCCGTGCAGCACGATCGGCGCGACCACGCAGCAGGCGCGCCCGCGCCGGCGCAGCGCCGCGGCGCGTTCCTGGCAGTACGCGCCGGCGGTCGGGTGGGTGTGGCCGGTGTACGGTTCGTCGTTCTCCGCGGTCTGCAGCCAGGCGCGGGGCAGGCGCCCGGTGCTCCAGCGCTCCTCCAGGTAGGTCACGATCTCCGGGAAGTCCGCGACCGGGTACGACTCGTCCTCCGGCAGCTCCTCCTCACCGGGGGCGAGCTGCCCGTGGTTGACCAGGACCCGCAGGCGGCCGGATTCGCGGTCCCAGACGGAGACGGCCGCCATGGTGGCGCCGAGCGCCTCGGTGGCCCGGGCGGCGGCGGCCCGGACGGCCTCCAGCGGGGTGAGCGCACCGGCCATGTCCTGGGCGAGTTCGACCACCGCCTGCAGCCGCAGGTCGGGCAGCGCGTCGGAGCGCGGGCCATCGCAGTCGCAGCCGCGGTCCGTCATGATCGCCTCACTGCTCACCGGCTCGCCTCGCTCCCTGTGCTCGGTCCTGCCAGACCCCCGTAGCCGATCGCACCCGTCCGGCCGCTTGCACCAAGACTATGGCGATTTCGTCGGGTTATGCCCCGTTTGCCCGGACGGACCCGCCCGGCGACCGTACGGCTTTCAACCGTTCGGCCACGCGAGGGGCGCCCCGCGGGAACGCCGTGCCACGGAGGGCACCGGCTCCGGGAGTCCCTCCCCTCCCCGCCGCGGGCACCCGCCGGCTACTCCGCCTTCAGGTGCCGCGACAGCAGCCACGGCTCGACCAGCCCGAGGCCCCGGACCGGCCGCCGCCACATCGGCTGCAGGTGGAAGCGGGCCCCGTCGTCCGGCCCCGGCACCGGCAGACCGGAGGCCGGCATCCCGGCGGCCACCGACAGCGCCTCCGCCAGGCCCGGTCCCTCGGAGTCCGGCGGGGCGACGCTGCCGTTCTGCTCCAGCGCGGCGGCGAACTGCCCGTCGACCAGCACCGCGTCCTTGGGCGCGATCGAGGTGAGCCGGCTGGCCAGGTTCACGGTGGTGCCGAAGACGTCCCCCATCCGCTGGGTGACCGTCCCGAAGGCCATGCCGACCCGCAGCGCCGGGATGGTGTCGTCCTCGGCCAGCGCCTCGATCAGGCTCAGGGCGATCTCGCCGGCCGTCGCCGGGTCCTCGGAGACGTACAGGATCTCGTCGCCGAGGGTCTTGATCACCCGGCCGCCCTGCCCCGCGATCAGGTCGGAGCAGGTGTTCTCGAAGGTCTCGACCAGCTCGCCGAGCTCCTCCTCCTCCAGGCGCCGCGACAGCCGGGTGAAGCCGACCAGGTCCGCGAAGCCGACGGCGAGCCGGCCGCTGGTGATCTCGTGGTCCTCGGCGGCCTGCACCACCCGGCCGGTGACGGCGGCCAGCTGGCGCCGCCAGACGTACACCAGGAACTGCTCCAGCTCCGGCAGCAGCAGCTCGACCAGCGGGTAGGCCACGTCGGCGCGGGTCAGCCCGGGCTCGGCGGACTGGGTGAGGTTCTCCAGGAAGGTGTCCATCTGCCAGCCGGCCAGCCGGGCCGTGGTCTGGCCGGTGGAGCGGGCCACCTGGATCGCCATCGACTCGCTGAGCAGCCCGGACTCGACCAGGCCGGCGAGACGCCGCAGGGCGATCACGTCGCCGTCGGTGAGCGCCCGGGACTGCCCGATGTCGGGGAAGCCCATGGCCCGCCAGAAGCGGGTGGCCAGCTCCATCGGGACGTCGGCGGCGCGCGCGGCCTGGTACGGGGTGTAGCGGCGTGGCGCGTCCAGGATCAGGCGTTCCAGTTCGAGCGCGACCGTGGGGTCGTGGTTGCCCGCCGTACCGCCGCTGCCGTCCTCTGCCACCGGTTCGTCCCCGTGCGGTTGCCGCACTTGCCTCGTTTCCTACCTGTCCGGGCGCGCCGCCCGCCACCCGGGCGGACAGTGGCGCGCCTCACACCGCTGCCAGGTGGAATGTTCGCACGGAATCCCGTGATCCGGGGCATCCGCCCGGGTCAAGGGGTGGTGAAGACTGCCGTTCAGCGCGCTTCGGGGCGGACGTGGACGACGTCCCCCGCGCCGACCGCCCGGCGCACGCCGTCGGCCGTACGGACCACCAGGCGGCCGTCCCCGTCGATCGCCACCGCCTCGCCGACCAGTTCCCGGTCGCCCGGCAGATGGACCCTCACCTGGCGGCCGAGCGTGGTGCAGCGGTCCGCGTAGGCACGCATCAGGTCGCTCCCGTGCGGGTCCCCGGCGGCGGCCGTCCACTCGCCGTACAGCGTGGCGAACTCCCGCAGCAGCGCGCGCAGCAGGACGGAGCGGTCCGTGGTCCCGGCGCCCGCCAGCGCGAGCGAGGCGGCGGTGGGGACGGGCAGCTCCTCCTGGCGCAGCGACACGTTCAGCCCCATCCCGGTCACCACGGCGCCGCCGCTCAGCTCGGTGAGGATGCCGCCGAGCTTGCGCTCCGCGCCGTCGATGTCCACCTGGAGGTCGTTGGGCCACTTCAGTCCGACGTCGACCCCGGCCACCCGGCCGAGGGTGCTGGCCGCGGCCACCCCCACCAGGATCGGCAGCCAGCCGTACCGCTCGACCGGCACGCCCTCGGGGCGCAGCAGGAAGGACAGGAACAGCCCGGAGCGGGCGGGGGCGGTCCACTGCCGGTCCAGCCGGCCGCGCGCCGCGCTCTGCGCCTCGGCGACCAGCACCGCGCCCTGGGGGGCGCCGGCCCGGGCCCGCTCGGCGAGGTCGGTGTTGGTGGAGCCGGTCTCCGCGACGACGTCCAGCGAGGTCCAGAGCCCGCCCGGGACGAGCAGGTCCCGGCGCAGCGTGCCCTCGTCCAGCGGGGGCCGGTCCAGGTCGGTCCAGGGGGACGGTCCGGTCCGGCCGAAGCCGCGCAGGCCGCTGCGGCGGGGGGCGGCGGGGGTGTCCGGAGTGCCGGGGGCGTCTGACGCGTCGGGTGTGTCGGGTGCGGTCATGGTCAGCACACTAGGTCAGCGCACCAGGACGTGCCGGAGGCGCAGTCCGACCCATCGTCCCGCACAACGCGCGCCGACACACTGTGTCGATGGCCATAACGCCAGGACATGACGCATCGCCCTGCGCGCTGGCTACGCTACCCAACGGTAGTTCGCAGCGCCGCCCTGCCCTCAAGCGCGGGCCCCCGACTCCGGCCCGCGCGCAATCGAACAGGTCGCGGCCCAGGATCAGGGAGAGCCACCGGATGACCGAGGCGCCGTACGACCCCCACACCACCGCCGGCAAGCTCGCCGACCTGCGGCGCAGGCTGGACGAGGCGGTGCACTCCGGCTCGGCCAAGGCCGTGGAGAAGCAGCACGCCAAGGGCAAGCTGACCGCGCGTGAGCGGGTCGTCGAGCTGCTGGACGAGGACTCCTTCGTCGAGTTCGACGAGTTCGCCCGGCACCGCTCCACCAACTTCGGCCAGGAGCGGAACCGCCCGTACGGCGACGGTGTGGTGACGGGCTACGGCACCATCGACGGCCGTCAGGTCGCGGTCTTCGCCCAGGACTTCACCGTCTTCGGCGGCTCGCTGGGCGAGGTCTTCGGCGAGAAGATCGTCAAGGTGATGGACTTCGCGCTGAAGACCGGCTGCCCGGTCATCGGCATCAACGACTCCGGCGGCGCCCGGATCCAGGAGGGCGTGGTCTCGCTCGGCCTCTACGGCGAGATCTTCCGCCGCAACGTGCACGCCTCGGGCGTCATCCCGCAGATCTCGCTGATCATGGGCCCCTGCGCCGGCGGCGCGGTCTACTCCCCCGCGATCACCGACTTCGTGGTGATGGCCGACCAGACCTCGCACATGTTCATCACCGGCCCGGACGTGATCAAGACGGTGACCGGCGAGGACGTCGGCATGGAGGAGCTGGGCGGCGCCCGCACCCACAACACCAGGTCCGGCAACGCGCACTACCTGGCCACGGACGAGAAGGAGGCGATCGAGTACGTCAAGAGCCTGCTCTCGTACCTGCCCTCCAACAACCTGAGCGACCCGCCGTCCTACCCCGAGCAGGCGGACCTCACGGTCACCGCCGAGGACCTCGAACTCGACACCATCGTGCCGGACTCGGCGAACCAGCCGTACGACATGCACAAGGTGATCGAGCACGTCCTGGACGACGGCGAGTTCCTGGAGACCCAGCCGCTGTACGCGGGCAACATCATCACCGGCTTCGGCCGGGTCGAGGGCCACGCCGTCGGCATCGTCGGCAACCAGCCGATGGACCTGGCCGGCTGCCTGGACATCAACGCCAGCGAGAAGGCCGCCCGCTTCATCCGCACCTGCGACTCGTTCAACATCCCGGTGCTGACCTTCGTCGACGTGCCCGGCTTCCTGCCCGGCACCGAGCAGGAGTGGGACGGCATCATCCGCCGCGGCGCCAAGCTGATCTACGCCTACGCCGAGGCCACCGTCCCGCTGATCACCGTGATCACCCGCAAGGCCTTCGGCGGCGCGTACGACGTCATGGGCTCCAAGCACCTGGGCGCCGACCTCAACCTGGCCTGGCCGACCGCGCAGATCGCGGTGATGGGCGCCCAGGGCGCGGTCAACATCCTGCACCGCCGGGAGATCGCCGAGGCCGAGGCCGCCGGCACCGTCGAGGAGAAGCGCGCCGAGCTGATCGCCTCGTACGAGGACACCCTGCTGAACCCGTACCTGGCGGCCGAGCGCGGCTACGTCGACGCGGTGATCGCCCCGAGCGAGACCCGCCGGCACATCGTCCGGGGCCTGCGGGCGCTGCGCGGCAAGCGCGAGGTGCTGCCGCCCAAGAAGCACGGCAACATCCCCCTGTAGGCCCCTTCCCTGTCGGGAGAGAAAAAGCCATGTCCCCGATCCACGTGCTGCACGGGCAGCCGACCCCCGAGGAGCTCGCCACCGTCCTGGCGGTGGTCCAGGCCCGGGCCGCCGCCGCGCAGGCCGCCGCCGAGGCGGCGCGCCGGGCGGGCGTCGGCCCGGCCTCCCCCTGGAACGACCGCTCCCGCCTGCTCCGCCCCGCCCTCCACCCGGGCGTCAACGCCTGGCGGACGTCGGGCTGGGCGCGCTGAGTCGAGCGGCACGGCGCGGGACGTCGGCCCGACCGACGTCCCGCGCCGCCGTGCACCCGCTCGCCGCCGGAACGCCCGCGCTGCCCCCGGAACCTGAGTACGGATACTCAGGCGCCCCGGCCCCCGGCGGCGCACTCTGGACGGGTGCTCTGGTCAGACCCCCGCGATGAGCCCTCGCCCGAGGCCCGCCGCATGCAGGAACGGATGCAGCGGGCCGGCAAGGTACTCGCCGCCCTGGTGCTGGTGGGCGCCGTCCTGATCATGCTGTCCCGGTCGTTCACCTGAGCCGTTCACCCGAACGGCGGACCCCGGCAGCCCCTACCCTGGTGGGCATGACCGACCAGCGCCCCCTCGTCCTCGCCTCCGCCTCCCCCGCCCGCCTCGGACTGCTGCGCCAGGCGGGGCTCGACCCGCGCGTGGTGGTCAGCGGCGTCGACGAGGACGCGATCAGCGCCGCCACCCCCGCCGAACTCGCCCTCGTCCTCGCCGAGGCCAAGGCCAAGGCCGTCGCCGCCGGCCTCACCGGCGGCGAACTGGTGATCGGCTGCGACTCCGTCCTGGAGCTGGACGGCCAGGCCCTCGGCAAGCCCGCCGACGCCGCCGAGGCACTGGCCCGCTGGCAGTCGATGCGCGGCCGGGCCGGCGTGCTGCGCACCGGCCACTGCGTGATCGACACCGCGACCGGCCGCCAGTCCTCGGAGACCGCCTCCACCACCGTCCGCTTCGGCACCCCGGACGACGAGGAGGTCGCCGCCTACGTGGCCTCCGGTGAACCGCTGCACGTGGCCGGGGCGTTCACCCTGGACGGCCGGTCGGCCCCGTTCATCGACGGCATCGACGGCGACCCGGGCAACGTCATCGGCCTCTCCCTGCCGCTGCTGCGCCGCCTGCTCGCCGACCTGGACCTGCGGATCACCGATCTGTGGACCAGGTGACCTGCCCCCGCCCGGGCTCCCGCGGGCGCGTCGAACACGTCGCGCGGGCCCGGCGGGAACCGCCGGACACGCCCTAAGCTGAGCGGCGTTCGAACGGGGAGGGGACGCGGCGATGACGGACAGCGTGCTCAACGTGGGGCTCGGCCTGGTGGCCAGCGCCATCAGCGCGGCCCTGGGCTGGCTCGCCCAGGCCCTGCGGCGGCGCCGCAGGGTCGAGCGGATGCGGGCCTTCCTCGGGCTGCCGGCCGCCAGCGAGTGCCTGGTCGTGGTGCCCCGCAGCGTGGGGACGGGCTCGCACGCGCACACCGTGACCCGCCGGGACGCCTACGCCCTGATGTGGCTGGCGGGGCTGGTCGAGGAGTGCGGCGCCCGGGCCGAACTGGTCGCCCACGACGCCGCGCACCGCGGTCTGGGCCTCAAGACCGAGCTCTGCCTGGGCGGTCCGGTGAGCAACGAGCGGGTGGCCGCCCACCTGGCCTGGGGGCTGCCGGGCGTGCTGGTCACCTCCGGCCCCGGCCCGGGCAGCAACGTGATCGTGGTGGGCGAGCGCGACTTCCGCGCCGACCAGGACCAGGCGCACACCCTGCTGGCCCGGATCGCTACCCCCGAGGGCGGCCGCCCGGTCTTCCTGATAGCCGGCCAGACCGGCGTCGCCAACCAGGCCGGAGTGCGCTACCTCGTCTCCCACCACCGCGAACTCGCCCGCCGGTACGGCCGCGACGGGACGTTCGCGCTCGTCCTACGGGTGGTCAACCCGGCCGCGTACGGGCCGGACATGGTGGAGCTCGCCGCCGACGTGACGACCGAGGCCCAGCGGCGCCCCGCACCCGCCTCGACCGCGGTTTAAGCGGGCTGCGGGAGGGTGTGTCCCATGACACCGTCCCGCCACGCCGCCACCCGGTCACCCACCGTCGACCGGTCCGGCGGCAGCTCACCGGCCACCACCTGCGCGGTTGCCGACGGACGGTGATCAGCACCGGATTTCCCATCACCGAGCGTGTGGGATAGTTCACAACCTGGGGCTACTCGCCGGTACCGCCCAGGAATCCATAAACTCAACGAGGTTCAAGAAGGGAGCCACAGTGCGCAAGGTGCTCATCGCCAACCGCGGGGAAATCGCCGTCCGCGTCGCCCGGGCCTGCTCGGACGCCGGTATCGCCAGCGTCGCCGTCTACGCCGAGCCGGACCGGGATGCGCTGCACGTCCGCGCGGCCGACGAGGCTTACGCGCTGGGCGGTGACACCCCCGGCACCAGTTACCTGGACATCGCCAAGGTCCTCAAGGCCGCCGAGGACTCCGGCGCCGACGCCGTCCACCCCGGTTACGGGTTCCTGTCGGAGAACGCCGAGTTCGCCCAGGCCGTCCTGGACGCAGGGCTGACCTGGATCGGCCCGCCGCCGCAGGCGATCCGCGACCTCGGTGACAAGGTCACCGCCCGTCACGTCGCCCAGCGCGCCGGCGCCCCGCTGGTGGCCGGCACCCCCGACCCGGTCTCGGGCGCCGACGAGGTCGTCGCCTTCGCCCGGGAGCACGGCCTGCCGGTCGCCATCAAGGCGGCCTTCGGCGGCGGCGGACGCGGCCTCAAGGTCGCCCGCACGCTGGAGGAGATCCCGGAGCTGTACGACTCCGCGGTGCGCGAGGCGGTCGCCGCCTTCGGCCGCGGCGAGTGCTTCGTCGAGCGCTACCTGGACAACCCGCGGCACGTGGAGACCCAGTGCCTCGCCGACAAGCACGGCAACGTGGTGGTCGTCTCCACCCGTGACTGCTCGCTGCAGCGCCGGCACCAGAAGCTGGTCGAGGAGGCGCCCGCGCCGTTCCTGACCCCGGAGCAGAACGCCGAGCTGTACCGCGCGTCCAAGGCCATCCTGAAGGAGGCCGGCTACGAGGGCGCCGGGACCTGCGAGTTCCTGGTGGCGAAGGACGGCACGATCTCCTTCCTGGAGGTCAACACCCGTCTGCAGGTGGAGCACCCGGTCACCGAGGAGGTCACCGGGATCGACCTGGTCCGCGAGATGTTCCGGATCGCCGACGGCGAGGAGCTCGGCTACGGCGACCCGGAGATCCGCGGCCACTCCTTCGAGTTCCGCATCAACGGCGAGGACCCGGGCCGGAACTTCCTGCCCGCGCCCGGCACCGTGACGCTGTTCGCCCCACCGTCCGGCCCGGGCGTGCGCCTGGACTCCGGCGTCGAGAGCGGCTCGGTCATCGGCCCCGCCTGGGACTCGCTGCTGGCCAAGCTGATCGTCTCGGGCCGCGACCGCAAGCAGGCCCTGGAGCGGGCCCGCCGCGCGCTGAACGAGTTCAAGGTCGAGGGCATGGCCACCGCCATCCCGTTCCACCAGGCGGTCGTCACCGACCCGGCCTTCGCGCCCGAGGTGCACGGCAGCGACGAGCCGTTCAAGGTCTACACCCGCTGGATCGAGACCGAGTTCGACAACACCATCCCGCCGTTCGCCGGTGCCGCCGGCGAGGGCGAGGAGGCGGAGACCCGGGAGACCGTGGTCGTCGAGGTCGGCGGGAAGCGGATCGAGGTCTCGCTGCCGTCCTCGCTGGGCGTCGCGGCGGCCCCGGCGGCCGGTGCGGCGGGTGCCGCCAAGGCCAAGCGCCGGGCGGGCGCCAAGAAGGCCGGCTCGGCCGTCAGCGGCGACACCCTGGCCTCCCCGATGCAGGGCACCATCGTCAAGGTCGCCGTCGAGGAGGGCCAGGTCGTCGCCGAGGGCGAGCTGATCGTGGTCCTGGAGGCGATGAAGATGGAGCAGCCGCTGAACGCCCACAAGTCGGGCACCGTCGTCGGCCTCAAGGCCGAGGTGGGCGCGAGCGTCAGCAGCGGCGCCGCGCTGTGCGAGATCAAGGACTGACCGCAAGCACGGTCTGACCTCGGGCCACCGGCGGTCCGGATCCCCGGCCCCGGCACCGGCCCGGGTCACCGGTCCGGATCGCCGGCCCTGGCCGCGGCTCGAACCCTGCCGCGGCCGGGGCGGTCCGCAGGGGCCGCCGCGCGGTCCGTCAACCTCTCGACCGGTCCGTACGCCTTTCGGGGTGTGCGGACCGGTCCTGTTTCCCCACCGTACGGACGACGGGCTCAGCGCCCCCGCGGAAGGCCCAGCTCGGCCAGTCGGACCGGCATCCCGCCCGGCCCGGCCGGCCCTCCGTGGGTGCCGGGGCGGCGCTGTCCGGGCAGCGGAGCACCGCCGGGGCCCGGGGCGGGACGCCGGCCCATCGGGCCGGGCTGGGTCTGGTGGACGGGCCCGCTGCCGGTGCCGTGCACCGGGGCGTCCCCGGCGGGGGCTGCACCGAACGGCGCGAGGTCGATCTGGACCCCGCAGTCGGCCAGCGCGTCCAGCTCGCGGGCGGTGGCGTCGTCGGCGGTGGCCTGCTCGTCGGTGACCAGCCGGGTGATCATCTCGGTGGCGACGGTCTGGAACATGCTGTCCGCGCCGAGCTTGGTGTGGTCGGCGAGGACGATGACCTCGGCGGCCGACTGCACCAGTGCTCGGTCCACGCTCGCGGACAGCATGTTCGCGGTGGACAGTCCGCGCTCGGCGGTCAGCCCGCTGCCGGAGATGAAGGCCTTGGTGACCCGCAGCCCCTGCAGCGACTGCTCGGCGCCGCTGCCCACCAACGCGTAGTTGGAGCCGCGCAGGGTGCCGCCGGTCATCACCACCTCGACCCGGTTGGCGTGCGCCAGCGCCTGGGCGACCAGGAGCGAGTTGGTGACCACGGTCAGGCCCGGCACCCGGGCCAGCCGGCGGGCCAGCTCCTGGGTCGTGGTGCCGGCGCCGACGACCACGGCGTCGCCCTCCTCCACCAGTCCGGCGGCGAGGTCCGCGATGGCGCTCTTCTCCGCCGCGGACAGGTGGGTCTTCTGCGGGTAACCGGGTTCGCGGCTGAAGCCGCCGGGGAGCACCGCGCCGCCGTGCCGGCGGTCGAGGAGCCCTTCTGCCTCCAGGGCCCGCACGTCGCGGCGCACGGTCACTTCGGAGGTCTGGACGACGCGGGCCAACTCCCGGAGCGAGACCGCTCCGTTGGCGCGCACCATTTCGAGGATCAACTGGCGACGTTCTGCTGCAAACACAGAACCGACGGTAACCTGCGTGACCGTCTGCTTTCAGGCGTTTGCAGCTGGTAGCTGGAATTGCTCACCGAAGAGCGGCGCGTGACCGTACAATACGCGCCGTCAACAAACCGGGACTGCGCCCGCTGTCCGGGTGAGGGCTCCCGACGCGCGAAGGGCGGCCGCCGGTCGGCAGCCGCCCCCAACTTCGCGCCTCGGGCTCAGGATTCGCCGGCCGCCCGCTTGCGGATGTGCAGCTGCCGGGCGACCTCGGCGGTCGAACCGGACACGGACGGGTAGACGGTGAAGGCGCTGGCCACCTGTTCGACCGTCAGATTGGCGTCCACCGCGAGCGAGATCGGGTGGATCAGCTCGCTGGCCCGCGGGGCGACGACCACGCCGCCGACCACGATCCCGGTGCCCGGGCGGCAGAACAGCTTCACGAAGCCGTCCCGGATGCCCTGCATCTTCGCCCGCGGGTTGCCGCGCAGCGGCAGCTTGACCACGACGGCGTCCATCTTGCCGCACTCCACGTCGGCCGCGGTGTAACCGACGGTGGCGATCTCCGGGTCGGTGAAGACGTTGGAGGCCACGGTCTTGAGGTTCAGCGGCTGCACCGCGTCGCCGAGCGCGTGGTACATCGCGATCCGCCCCTGCATGGCCGCCACCGAGGCGAGCATGAACACCCCGGTGCAGTCGCCCGCCGCGTAGACGCCCGGGGCGCTGGTGCGGGAGACCCGGTCGACCTGGATCTGGCCCCAGTCGTTGAGCTTGACCCCGGCCTCCTCCAGGCCCATGTCGGCCGTGTTGGGGATCGAGCCGACCGCCATCAGGCAGTGGGTGCCCTCGATCACCGTGCCGTCGGAGAGGGTCACCTCGACCCGTTCGCCGATCCTCTTGACCGTCTCGGCGCGGGAACGGCCCATCACGTTCATGCCGCGGCGCCGGAAGACGTCCTCCAGCACCTCCGCGGCGTCCGGGTCCTCGCCCGGCAGCACCCGGTCGCGGCTGGACACCAGGGTGACCTTGGAGCCGAGCGCCTGGTAGGCACCGGCGAACTCGGCGCCGGTCACACCGGAGCCGACCACGATCAGCTCGCGGGGCAGCTCCTCCAGGTCGTACACCTGGGTCCAGGTGAGGATCCGCTCGCCGTCCGGCTGGGCGTCCGGCAGCTCGCGCGGGTGCGCGCCGGTGGCGATCAGCACGGCGTCGGCGCGCAGCGACTGGACGGTGCCGTCGGGACCGTCCACCAGCACCTCGCGGGAGCCGTCCACGGCCTGCCCGCCGGCGCCGAGCCGGCCGCGGCCGCGCAGCACGGTGACCCCGGCGCGGGTGACGGACTGGGTGATGTCGTGGGACTGCGCGATCGCCAGGCGCTTCACACGGCGGTTGACCTTGCCCAGGTCCACGCCGATGACCTTGGCGTCCTGGTCGGCGCCGTCCCGGGCTACGGTGATGCCCAGCTCCTCGTACGAGCTGTCGAAGGTGGTCATCACCTCCGCGGTCGCGATCAGGGTCTTCGACGGCACGCAGTCCGTGAGCACCGCCGATCCGCCCAGGCCGTCGCGGTCGACGACGGTCACCTCCGCGCCGAGCTGGGAGGCCACCAGGGCCGCCTCGTATCCGCCGGGTCCGCCACCGATGATCACGATCCGAGTCACGCTCACCATTGTCCCGCACGCCGGGGCCGCCGCCACAACGGGGTCCGGGCTCCGTACGAAGCCACACTGGACTCCGTGCGGACCGGCACTCGCCCCGGAGCGTGGGCCGACCGGGCTACGCTGGCCCCCATGCCCCTTTACGCCGCGTATGCCACCAACCTCGATGCCCGGCAGATGACCCGCCGAGCCCCGCACTCACCGCTGCGCGGCACCGGATGGCTGGACGGCTGGCGACTCACCTTCGGCGGCGAGCAGCTCGGCTGGGAGGGCTCGCTGGCCACCGTCGTCGAGGACGAGAAGGACCGGGTCTTCGTCTCGCTGTACGACATCGCCCCGATGGACGAGGAGGGGCTGGACCGCTGGGAGGGGGTCCAGCTCGGCATCTACCGCAAGATCAAGCTGCGCGCGCAGACGCTGGACGGCGACATCCCGGTCTGGACGTACGTGCTCAACGACTACGAGGGCGGCCTGCCGGCGGCCCGCTACCTGGGTCTGATCGCCGACGCCGCGGAGAGCGCCGGGGCTCCGGACGACTACGTGCTGGACCTGCGCCGCCGGCCCTGCTAGCGGCGACCGTCCCGGGCCGTGCCGATCCCGGCGTGCGGGGATCCCGGACCGTACCGATTCCGGTACGGACCGATTCCTGTACGGACCGATTCCTGTACGTACCGACAAGCCGGACGGCCCGGAAAGCGCCACCGAGCTGTGTTTTCGGGTCAACCGGGTAACGATCCGGCATGCCGCGGCGGATTTTCTACGCGCGTAGCCGAATCCCGTCTATCCTCGGATCCGTGAACGCTTCTCCTCAGTCGGTCGTCTCCGCCGACCCCTACGCCGCCGCCCAGGCCGCCGCCGAGCGCCTGCGCGAGCTGACCGGTGCCGAGCGGCACGACGTCGCCCTGGTGATGGGCTCCGGCTGGGTGCCGGCCGCCGACGCCCTGGGCGAGACCGTGGCCGAGTTCCCGGTCACCGAGCTCCCGGGCTTCCCCGCCCCCGCCGTCGCCGGCCACGCCGGCAAGATCCGCTCGGTGAAGATCGGCGACAAGCGCGCCCTGATCTTCCTCGGCCGCAACCACTACTACGAGGGCCACGGCGTGGCCACCGTCGTCCACGGCGTGCGCACCGCCGCCGCGGCCGGCTGCGCCACCATCGTGCTGACCAACGGCTGCGGCGGCCTGCGCCAGGGCTGGACCCCGGGCCAGCCGGTCCTGATCAGCGACCACATCAACCTGACCGGGGACTCCCCGATCGTGGGCGCCAACTTCGTCGACCTCACCGACCTGTACTCCAAGCGCCTGCGCGCGCTCTGCCGCGAGGTCGACCCGAGCCTGGACGAGGCCGTCTACGTCCAGTTCCGCGGCCCGCACTACGAGACCCCGGCCGAGGTCAACATGGCCCGGGTGATCGGCGGCGAGCTGGTCGGCATGTCCACCACCCTGGAGGCCATCGCCGCCCGCGAGGCCGGCTCCGAGGTGCTCGGCATCTCCCTGGTCACCAACCTGGCCGCCGGCATGACCGGCGAGCCGCTCAACCACGAAGAGGTGCTGGAGGCCGGCAAGGCCTCCGCCGAGCGCATGGGCGAGCTGCTGGCGAAGGTCCTGGAGCGGATCTGACGCCTCCCGGGCGCAGAATCATGAGTGACGGGGCCCACGGCCGGCGTGATCCGACGATCGCGCCCTCCGGCGGGCCCCGTCCGCATGTGCACACCTCTTCCCGTCTTGCGCGGAACCCTCAGGCCGACACACCGACGCACTTCCCGATGGAGCTGGCAACATGACGCAGGCACCCACCACCGATCTCCTCGCCCGGGCCCGGACCTGGCTGGCCGAGGACCCCGACCCGCAGACCCGCGAGGAACTGACCGCCCTGCTGGCCCGGGCCGAGGCTCCGGAGGCCGAGGAGGACGGCGCGCTCGCCTGGTCCGAGCTCGCCGAGCGCTTCGCCGACCGCCTGCAGTTCGGCACCGCCGGACTCCGGGGCGAACTCGGCGCCGGCCCGATGAGGATGAACCGCGCCGTGGTGATCCGGGCCGCGGCCGGCCTGGTCGCGTACGTCAAGAAGGAGAACCTGGGCGACCTGGTCGTCATCGGCTACGACGCCCGGCACAAGTCGTACGACTTCGCCCGCGACACCGCCGCCGTGGTGGTCGCGGCCGGCCTGCGCGCCGCCCTGCTGCCGCGCCCGCTGCCCACCCCGGTGCTCGCCTTCGCCGTCCGCCACCTCGGCGCCGCCGCCGGCGTGACCGTCACCGCCAGCCACAACCCGCCGCAGGACAACGGCTACAAGGTCTACCTGGGCGACGGCTCGCAGATCGTCCCGCCGGCCGACGCCGGGATCGCCGCCGAGATCGACGCGATCGGCTCGCTGGACGACGTCCCCCGCGCCGAGGACGGCTGGGAGGTGCTCGGCGAGGACGTCGTCGAGGCCTACCTGACCCGCGCCGTCTCCATCGTCGACGCCCACAGCCCGCGCGAGCTGGACGTGGTCTACACCCCGATGCACGGCGTCGGCCGCGACACCCTGCTCGCCGCCTTCCGCCGGGCGGGCTTCCCGGCGCCCACGGTGGTCGCCGAGCAGGCCGAGCCCGACCCGGAGTTCCCGACCGTGGCCTTCCCGAATCCGGAGGAGCCGGGGGCGATGGACCTCGCCTTCCG
Organism: Kitasatospora sp. NPDC048194; assembly: GCF_043202455.1. Classification (NCBI taxonomy): domain Bacteria; kingdom Bacillati; phylum Actinomycetota; class Actinomycetes; order Kitasatosporales; family Streptomycetaceae; genus Kitasatospora; species Kitasatospora sp. NPDC048194. Next base: position 165,858 of record NZ_JBIDAK010000013.1, on the reverse strand, counting down.
CACCGCCGCCGCGGTCGGCCCGGACATCGTGATCGCCAACGACCCGGACGCGGACCGCTGCGCGGTGGCCGTCCCCCTGCACGGCAACGCGGCCGGCAGCGGCAACGGCACCGCCGGGTGGCGCATGCTGCGCGGCGACGAGGTCGGCGCCCTGCTCGGCTCCGCCCTGGTCGCCAAGAAGGTCGAGGGCACCTTCGCCACCACCATCGTCTCGGCCACCCTGCTCGGCCGGATCGCCGAGGCCGCGGGCCTGGGCTACGCCGAGACCCTGACCGGCTTCAAGTGGATCTCCCGGGCCGAGGGCCTGCGCTACGGCTACGAGGAGGCGCTCGGCTACTGCGTCGACCCGCAGGGCGTCCGGGACAAGGACGGCATCACCGCCGCCCTGCTGGTCGCCGAACTCGCCGCGACCCTCAAGCAGTCCGGCCGCACCCTGACCGACCTGCTGGACGACCTGGCGCTGGAGCACGGCCTGCACGCCACCGACCAGCTCTCCGTGCGGGTCCAGGACCTCTCGCTGATCGCCGACGCCATGCGCCGGCTGCGCGAGCACCCGCCGACCGTCCTGGCGGGCCTGACCGTCACCCGCGCCGACGACCTCTCGGCCGGCTCCGCGGAGCTGCCGCCGACCGACGGCCTGCGCTACTACCTGTCCGGCGAGTCCGTCCGCTCGGCCCGCATCGTGGTCCGTCCCTCCGGCACCGAGCCCAAGCTCAAGTGCTACCTGGAGGTCGTCCTCCCGGTCGACTCGGCGGCCGACCTGGCCGCCGCCCGCGGCCGGGCCGCCGACCTCCTGGACGCCGTCAAGCGGGACCTGGCCCGGGCCGCGGGCATCTGACCCGTCCGAGCCCCCGCGATCGGGAAAGGGCCCGCCGGTTCGCACCGGCGGGCCCTTCCGTACGCGTTCCCCGGGTCAGGCCAGGATCACCGCGACCAGGGCGACGAGGCCGAGCAGCGTGGGGGCGATGATCCACCAGCACCAGCGGACCACCACGGGGCCCGCGGCGGCGGGCCGGCCGGCGTTGCGCTCGGCCATCTCCTGGAGGACGTCGGTGACCTGGTCGGACCAGGCGCGGGTCGGGTCCGGCGAGCCCTGGACGACGGGGTTGCTCTGGCGGCCGAAGACCATGCCCATCCGGGAGGCGTGCTCGGAGGCCTCGGCGGTCCGGACGCGGTTGGCGCGCTTGCGCTGGCGCAGCGAGACCGGGACGGCCCACACCTGGTACTTCCTGCCGCCGGCGAGGAGCTCGACGGAGTAGCCCGCGCGCAGGGCGTCGACCGAGGCCCAAGGGGCGCTGATCGTCCGCCACGGGTTGCGGACCAGCAGGCGGCCGGCGTCGGCCCGCACCACCGGCCGCAGCGTGTAGGCGATCACCGGGAGGGCGAACACCGGTACGGCCGCGAGGGCGACGTACGGGGTCTTCCCGGTGCCGGTCGCCACGGCGTCGCCGATCAGCCAGGCGGCGATGGCCAGCAGGAACACGCCGGAGATGACGCCGGGGACGGAGCGGTACACGCGGTCCGCGTACTCGGGTTCCCCGTCGGGAGCGGCCGAGCCCGGGTGGGGCTTGCCGTCGGATTCGGTCATGGCGTCGATTCTGCCCCATGCCCCCTCGCCGACAGGTCTCGGTCCGGCCACGAATGGCTGGCACCCTAGCGGTCGGCTACGCGCGTAGATATGCTGGTCTGGTGACTATGTCCACTGTTGCAGCCAATGCCCTCGGCGTTGCGGGCAGCGGCCTCGCGGACGTTGCGGCGTCCGAGGCCTCGCTCCGCCGCTTCCTGCACGGCCTGCCCGGCGTCGACCAGGTCGGCCTGGAGGCGCGTGCCGCCACCCTCGGTACCCGCTCGATCAAGACCACGGCGAAGGCCAACGCCATCGACCTGGCGATCTCCATGATCGACCTCACCACGCTCGAGGGCGCGGACACGGTCGGCAAGGTTCGCGCCCTGTGCGCGAAGGGCAGGACCCCCGACCCGACCGACCCGACCACCCCGCGCGTCGCCGCCATCTGTGTCTACCCGGACATGGTCGCCACCGCGAAGGACGCCCTGAAGGGCACCGACATCCAGGTCGCCTCGGTGGCCACCGCCTTCCCGGCCGGCCGCGCCGCCCTCCCGGTCAAGCTCGCCGACACCGCCGACGCGGTGGCCGCGGGCGCCGACGAGATCGACATGGTGATCGACCGCGGTGCCTTCCTCTCCGGCCGCTACCTCGACGTCTTCCACGAGATCGTCGCCGTCAAGGAGGCGTGCAAGCGCGCCGACGGCAGCTCCGCCCACCTCAAGGTGATCTTCGAGACCGGCGAGCTGCAGACGTACGACAACGTCCGCCGCGTCTCCTGGCTGGCGATGCTCGCCGGTGCCGACTTCATCAAGACCTCCACCGGCAAGGTCGCCGTCAACGCGACCCCGCCGGTCACCCTGCTGATGCTGGAGGCGGTCCGCGACTTCCGCGCGCAGACCGGCGTCCAGGTCGGCGTGAAGCCCGCCGGCGGCATCAAGACCACCAAGGACGCCATGAAGTACCTGGTGATGGTCAACGAGACCCTCGGCGACGACTGGCTGACCCCGCACTGGTTCCGCTTCGGCGCCTCCAGCCTGCTGAACGACCTGCTGATGCAGCGCCAGAAGCTCACCACCGGACGCTACTCCGGCCCCGACTACGTGACGGTGGACTGATCACCATGGCCAAGAAGAAGAACATCGAGGAGCCCGTGCGCACGACCGGCCTCTTCGAGTACGCCCCGGCCCCCGAGTCCCCCGCCGCCGCGGGCGACATCGCCACCTCCTACGGCCACTTCATCGGCGGCGAGTTCGTCGACTCCTCCGGCAGCGAGGCCCTGAAGACGGTCAACCCGGCCACCGAGCAGGTGCTCGCCGAGTTCGCCCAGGGCACCGACGAGGACGTGGACCGCGCCGTCGCCGCCGCCCGGGCGGCCTTCGCCGACTGGTCGGCGCTGCCCGGCAGCGAGCGCGCCAAGTACCTGTTCCGGATCGCCCGGATCATCCAGGAGCGCAGCCGCGAGCTGGCCGTGCTGGAGTCGATCGACAACGGCAAGCCGATCCGCGAGACCCGCGACGTCGACCTTCCGCTGGTCGCCGCGCACTTCTTCTACTACGCGGGCTGGGCCGACAAGCTCGACTACGCGGGCTACGGCCCCAACCCGAAGCCGCTGGGCGTGGCCGGCCAGGTCATCCCGTGGAACTTCCCGCTGCTGATGCTGGCGTGGAAGATCGCGCCCGCCCTGGCGACCGGCAACACGGTCGTCCTGAAGCCCGCCGAGACCACCCCGCTGACCGCGCTGCGCTTCGCCGAGATCTGCCGCCAGGCCGGCCTGCCGAAGGGCGTGGTCAACATCGTCACCGGTGACGGCCGCACCGGCGCCGCGCTGACGGCCCACCCGGACGTCAACAAGGTCGCCTTCACCGGCTCCACCCCGGTCGGCCGGGCGATCGCCAAGCAGCTGGCCGGCACCCGCAAGAAGCTGTCGCTGGAGCTGGGCGGCAAGGCCGCCAACATCGTCTTCGACGACGCGCCGATCGACCAGGCGGTCGAGGGCATCGTCAACGGCATCTTCTTCAACCAGGGCCACGTCTGCTGCGCGGGCTCGCGCCTGCTGGTCCAGGAGTCCGTCCAGGACGAGCTGCTGGACGCCCTGAAGCGCCGGATGGGCACCCTGCGGGTCGGCGACCCGCTGGACAAGAACACCGACATCGGCGCCATCAACTCCGCCGAGCAGCTGGCCCGGATCACCGCGCTGACCGAGGCCGGCGAGGCCGAGGGCGCCGAGCGCTGGTCCCCGGCCTGCGAACTCCCGGGCACCGGCTTCTGGTTCAAGCCGACCCTGTTCACCGGCGTCAGCCAGGCCCACCGGATCGCCCAGGAGGAGATCTTCGGCCCGGTGCTGTCCGTGCTGACCTTCCGCACCCCCGAAGAGGCGGTCGCCAAGGCCAACAACACGCCGTACGGCCTCTCCGCCGGCATCTGGACGGAGAAGGGCTCGCGCATCCTCTGGATGGCCAACAGGCTCAAGGCCGGCGTGGTCTGGGCCAACACCTTCAACAAGTTCGACCCGACCTCGCCGTTCGGCGGCTACAAGGAGTCGGGCTACGGCCGCGAGGGTGGCCGTCACGGTCTGGAGGCCTACCTCGATGTCTGATGTCGCGACGCGTCTTGACGCCCCTGGACGCATCCAGGTCTTCAAGACCTACAAGCTGTACGTCGGCGGGAAGTTCCCGCGCTCCGAGAGCGGGCGGGTGTACGAGGTGACTGACTCGAAGGGCGAGTGGCTCGCCAACGCCCCGCTGGGCACCCGCAAGGACGCCCGCGACGCCGTCGTGGCCGCCCGCGCGGCGGTCAAGGGCTGGGCCGGCACCACCGCCTACAACCGCGGCCAGGTGCTGTACCGGGTGGCGGAGATGCTGCAGGGCCGGCGCGAGCAGTTCGCCGCCGAGGTGGCCGTCTCCGAGGGCGTCGGCCCCAAGAAGGCCGCCGCGCTGGTGGACGCGGCGATCGACCGCTGGGTCTGGTACGCGGGCTGGACGGACAAGGTCGCCCAGATCGCGGGCGGCGCCAACCCGGTGGCCGGCCCGTACTTCAACCTGTCCACCCCGGAGCCGACCGGCGTGGTCGGGATCGTCGCCCCGCAGGCCGGGTACGGGCACTCGCTGCTCGGCCTGGTCTCGGTGATCGCCCCGGCGATCGCCACCGGCAACACGGTCGTGGTCGCGGCCGCCGCGGACGCCCCGCTGCCCGCGCTGTCGCTGGGCGAGGTGCTGGCCACCTCCGACGTCCCGGGCGGCGTGGTCAACATCATCTCGGGCAGGACCGCGGACATCGCGCCCACCCTCGCCTCGCACCAGGACGTCAACGCGCTGGACCTCACCGGGGCCATCGCCTCCGACGGCCCCGGCGCGGCGGCCGCCCTGGAGGCCGCCGCCGCGGATACCCTGAAGCGGGTGGTCCGTCCGGAGCTGGACCCGTTCGCCCAGGACTGGACGCATGCGCCCGGTACCGACCGGCTACTCTCCTTCCTGGAGACGAAGACGGTCTGGCACCCGATGGGGATCTGACCCCCCGTCACCGATCGGCGACAACTCCACAGACTGGCCGTCCTCAGTGCCCTCACCCCCCCCAGGGCCCCGGACGGTCATTGGACGGACCCGCGCCTCTCCCCCCTGGCGCGGGTCCGTCGGCGTTCCGGCGGCCTTCGCCGGTGTCACGGCCGGCTTCCGGCCGGCCCAGTGCCCCGAACGATCAAACGCACACCGGTTTCGGCAACCGGCCGCCATGCGTCAGACTGGTGTCCCGTGAGCGACTCCCCCATGAACCCCGCCCCGCCGGCCCGTGCCCGGGTGATCCTGCTCTCCGGACCCTCCGGATCGGGGAAGTCCTCGCTCGCCGAGCGCAGCGGACTGCCGGTGCTCCAGCTGGACGACTTCTACAAGGACGGGGACGACCCGACCCTGCCCCGGCTGCCCGACGGCGCCGTGGACTGGGACTCCCCGCTCGCCTGGCACCGGGACCAGGCCGTCGCCGCGATCCGCGCGCTGTACGAGCACGGGCGCACGGACGTGCCCGTGTACTCGATCCCGCACAACGGGCGGATCGACACCCGGGCCCTCGACCTCGGCGGGGCGGCCGCGTTCATCGCGGAGGGCATCTTCGCCGCCGAGATCGTCGCGGAGTGCGCCGCCGAGGGCCTGCTGGGCGACGCCCTGTGCCTGCGCAACGGCGCGCTCACCACGGCCTGGCGCCGGCTGCGCCGGGACGTCCGCGAGGGCCGCAAGTCGCTGCCGGTGCTGCTGCGCCGGGGCTACCGGCTGATGCGGGCCGAGCGCTCCATCGTCGGGCGGCAGGTCTCGCTGGGCTCGTACCCGTGCGCCGGGCCGGAGGCCGAGCGGCGGGTCCGCGCGGCGGCCGGGCGGCGCGAGCTCTCCACCGTCTGACCCCGGGACCGGCCCCCCCGAGCGGGCCGGGCGGGTCGAACGCCCCCGGCGACGACGACGGACCCGGTGCGTCTCCCCCGCACCGGGTCCGTCGCCTTCCCGAACGGCTCTCGGCTCCCCACGGGCACCCGCTCCCCCGAGTCGGTGCCCCCCGAACCGCAACCGTCCGCTACCCGTCCCCCGACGGGAGTCCTCCGTGGGCGCTACGCGACCAGCTCGCCGAACGCCCGGGCGGTGTCGCCCGACTTGTTCAGGTGCTCGTCGTCGCGCAGCCGGCGCAGCGCGCGCCAGATGCTGCTCTTGACCGTGCCGACGCTGATCCCCAGCACGTCGGCGATCTCCGGGTCGGTCTTGCCCTCGTAGTACCGCAGCACCAGCATGGTCCGCTGGTTCTCCGGCAGCTTGGCCAGCGCCTGCCAGAGCACGGCGCGCAGCTCGGTGCCGCCCATCGCGTCGGTGTCGCCGGCCGTCTCCGGCAGCTCCTCGGTCGGGTACTCGTTGACCTTGCGGCGCCGCCAGGCGGAGATGTGCAGGTTGGTCATGGTGCGGCGGAGGTACCCGCCGACCGCGGCCTTGTCGGTGATCCGCCCCCAGGCCCGGTAGGTGCTGAAGAGCGCGCTCTGCAGCAGGTCCTCGGCCTCGTAGCGGTCACCGGTGAGGTGGTACGCCGTGGCGTACAGGGAGGCACGGCGCTCGCGCACGTACGCGGTGAACTCCGTGATGTGGTCCTCCGCGACGGCCGGGTGCTCCCCCTGCGCGCCTCCCTGTCCCGCCTCGGTGGTGCGGGCCGGTGCGGGGTTCAGCCGCAGCAGCGTCGCACCGGCGGCCTCGCGACCGGCCGGTTCCCCCGAACCGACCGTCCGCAGGCCGTTGTTCCCCCCGGCCCCCCTGGTCCCCCCCGGGGTGTCCGTGCCCTCGACGCGGACGGGGAGGATGCCCCGCAGCGTGAGGGTGGTGGCGGGGTCGGCCGCACTCCCCAGTCGGCCGATCCCGTACAGCTCCCCCGTCCTGCCGCCGCCGCTCACCCGGCGGGCGACAGGGTTACCACCGGTGCTGTGCGCGCACCCCCGTACGGTCACGGCACCGGAGTTCTCGTCGGTCCTGACCTCGTACCGGGTCCGATGGGCGGTCGCTGAGGAACGCGCGGTGCGGAGAGCCGGGTTGGTCCGGGTCTGAAGCGTGGCGTTCATCGTGCGCCCCCTGGGTCGGTACGAGCGGTTCCTGTGGCCGCCCTCCAGCCGGCCCTTGCGGCCCGCTGTCCTGCGGCGACAGGGAAAATCCTGCCCGGCGGTTGTGATGGCGCTGTCCGCCGACTGTCACAGGGGTGTCACAGGGGTGGGCCTTTCGTCCCGGTCCGGCTCCCTCCGTACCGGACGCCGGCGGCCGGGCTTCCGGTTCCCGTGCGCCCGGTGACCGGTCCGGGGGGTGATTCGGCGCTCCGGGTGGGCCAAAATGGGGCCGTGCCATTCCTCCTTCTGATCGAGGACGACGACGCCATCCGGACCGGCCTCGAACTCGCCCTCACCCGCCAGGGCCACCGCGTGGCCACCGCCGCTTCCGGTGAGGACGGTCTGAGGCTCTTCAAGGAGCAGCGGCCCGACCTGATCGTGCTCGACGTCATGCTGCCCGGCATCGACGGCTTCGAGGTGTGCCGCCGGATCCGGCGCACCGACCAGCTGCCGATCATCCTGCTCACCGCGCGCTCGGACGACATCGACGTGGTGGTGGGCCTGGAGTCCGGCGCGGACGACTACGTCGTGAAGCCGGTGCAGCCGCGCGTCCTGGACGCCCGGATCCGGGCCGTGCTGCGCCGCGGCGAGCGGGAGAGCTCGGACTCCTCCGCGTACGGCAGCGTGGTGATCGACCGGGCCGCGATGACCGTCACCAAGGACGGGCAGGACCTCCAGCTCACCCCGACCGAACTGCGGCTGCTGCTGGAGCTCAGCCGGCGGCCCGGCCAGGCGCTCTCCCGCCAGCAGCTGCTGCGGCTGGTCTGGGAGCACGACTACCTCGGCGACTCGCGGCTGGTGGACGCCTGCGTGCAGCGGCTGCGGGCGAAGGTCGAGGACGTGCCGTCCGCGCCGACGCTGATCCGCACCGTGCGCGGCGTCGGCTACCGACTGGACCCGCCGGCAGCCTGAGCGCCCACCTCCGGCATTCTGAACTCCCGTACGACGACAGGCTCTTGTGACTGACCATCAGCAGACTGCCCGGCGGTTCTCCGCGGGCCGGTGGCGGAAGCTGCGCTCCCTGCGGGTGCGGCTGATCGCGGTGTTCGCGGCGGTGGCGCTGCTCGCCGCCGTCTCGGCCTCCGGCATCGCGTACTGGCTCAACCGCGACGCCGTGCTCAAGCGCGCCCAGGACACGGCGCTGAACGACTTCCGGGTCTCGCTCAGCCGCAACGTCTCCGCGCTGCCGCTGAACGCCAGTTGCCCGGACCTCGCCGCGCTGGCGTCCAACGTGGCGAGCTCCGGGCTGAGTTACGACGTGGTGGTGGTCGACTCGGCCCATCCGGAGTGCCCGGCCTCCTCGGACCCGACGCACTACACGCTGGCGGACGTGCCGGCGGCGCTGCAGTCCACCGTGGCCAAGCCGCGCGAGGTCAGCGAGACCAACCCGTACCCGTACCACCTGTACTGGCAGCGGCAGAACCTGGAGGGCCGCCCGTTCCTGATCGGCGGCACCAAGGTGGTGCCGAACGGGCCGACGGCGTACGTGTTCAAGTCGCTGGAGAACGAGCGGGCCGACCTCAACACGCTGAGCTGGTCGCTGGCCATCGCGACCCTGCTCGCGCTGATCGGCTCGGCGCTGCTCGCCCAGGCCGCCTCGGCGACGGTGCTGCGTCCGGTCAAGCGGCTCGGCGACGCCGCCCGGCGCCTCGGCCAGGGACACCTGGACACCCGGCTCGAGGTCGAGGGCTCGGACGAACTCGCCGACCTGGCCCGCACGTTCAACCGGGCCGCGGAGTCGCTGCACGAGCAGGTCGAGGAGCTGAGCGCGCGCGAGGCGCAGAGCCGGCGGTTCGTCGCCGACATGTCGCACGAGCTGCGCACCCCGCTCACCGCGATGACCGCGGTGACGGACATCCTGGAGGACGAGGCCGAGTCGCTGGACCCGATGATCGAGCCGGCCGTGCGGCTCGTGGTGAGCGAGACCCGCCGGCTGTCCGACCTGGTGGAGAACCTGATGGAGGTGACCAGGTTCGACGCCGGCACCGCCAAGCTGGTCGCCGACGAGGTGGACATCGCCGACCTGATCATGTCCTGCATCGACGGCCGGGCCTGGTACGACGCGGTCGAACTGGACGCCCCGCGCGGCATCCTGGCCGTGGTCGACCCGCGCCGGCTGGACGTGGTCTTCGCCAACCTGATCGGCAACGCCCTCAAGCACGGCGGTTCGCCGGTGCGGGTCAAGGTCCGGCAGACCGAGGACTCGGTCGTGGTCGAGGTCTCCGACAGCGGCCCCGGCATCCCGGAGGACGTGCTGCCGCTGGTCTTCGACCGCTTCTACAAGGCCGACCGGGGGCGGGCCCGCTCGGAGGGCAGCGGCCTGGGGCTGTCCATCGCGATGGCCAACGCCCGGATCCACGGGGGGACGATCACGGCGGCGAACGGGGAGGTCGGCGCGGTGTTCACCCTGACGCTGCCGCTGACCCCGCCGCCCCCGCCGTCCGCGGGCGAGGCCGAGGGAGGCCCCGCCGGCGACGCCGCCGAGCACAAGGACGCCACGTGACCGCCCCCACCCGTACCCCCGCGCGCCGCGCCGCCGGCGTGCTGCTCCTGCTCGCGCTCGCCTCTGGCTGCGGCATCCGGCCGACCGCCGTGCCGGTCGACGCCGGCGCGCCCGCCAGCCGGACCGCCTGCCCGGCCACCCCGCACGTGCCGACCGCCCTGGCCACCCCGTCCGGCCCGGCGGCCACCGCCACCCCGGCCCGCGGCACGGCCACCAGGACGAGCGCGAGCCCGAGCCCCTCACCCACCCCGGTGCCGCCGAGCTCGCCGCCGCCGGACAACGTGTTCAGCGCGGTACCGACGGCCTCCCCCTGCAAGTGAGAGGGCCGCGCGAAGGAGCGTGCCCGGAAATGTTCACGCCGGGCGGGGAACCGCCGCGCCACCGGCCCACGTCCTTCCCCCCGTGCAGCGAGATGGCACTGGGGCCCCCCGCCCGGCGGACGGGAGTCTGGGGACGGGCCCCGGGACACGCGACGAGCGTTCCGGCGCACCGACCGAGACGGAGCCGGCGACGGTCGTCCACCGTCCCCTCCGGCGGGTCGGGCTGGCGGGCCTGGCCCTCCACCTGACCCTGGCCCTCTGGCTGGTGCTCAGACCCCTGCCGGTGGCCTGGGTGTACGACGCCAACCTGACCCCGCTCGCCTCGCTCCGCTCCTCCACCACCTGGCAGGTGGTCGGCGAGTTCCTGCTGCTCGCGCCGCTCGGCGTCCTGCTCCCGCTGGCCGGCGGCCGGATCCGGGCCCGCTGGCTGCCGTCCTTCCTGCGCACCACCGGCGTCTCCGCCCTGCTGGCGACCGGCCTGGAGTTCCTCTCCTCCTGGGCGCCCGGGCACGTCCTCAACGTGGACCACATACTGCTCGCCGTGATCGGCGTGATGGCCGCCCACCTGGCCCTCGTCCCCGGCCTGCGCCACCTGCTGCTGACCGCCCGGCTCGGCCGGCCGACGCCACCCGCGCCGTCCGCGCCGTCGGTGCCGCAGGTGCCCGTGCTGGTCGGGCCGCCCGTCCCGGCCGCCGCCACCCCGGCGGTGCCGGTCGCGCCCCCGGCCCGCCCGCGCGCCTACGCCGGGCCCACGCCGCCGGCGGGCTGAGCCCGCGCCCGCACCACCCGACCACCGACCTCGACCAGCCCACCCGGCAGCGGCCCGGTCAGCAGGAGCGAACCCCGGCCCTGGGTGACGGCCAGCGGCCGGCCGAGCCGGGCGGTCAGCAGCAGGGCCGCCGCGCCCGTCGCCTCGTCCTCGTCGATCCCGTCGCCCCGGCCCGGGAAGGCCCGCGCCCGGACCGTCCCGGCCGCCTCGTCCTGCCACGCCCAGGCGTAGACCCACTCCCCGGGCGGCGGCACCCGCAGCGCCTCCACCTCGGCCGCCGAGCCGTACTGCCGCAGGGTGCGTCCCGGGGCCCACTCCGGCCGGGCCGCGATCCGCACCAGCCCGTCCTCGCGCCGGACGCCGACCGGTCCGGCCGCGGTGACCAACCGGTCCACCCCGAGCAGCCACGCCACGCCCACACACGGATGCCCGGCGAACGGCAGCCGCACGCTCGGCGTGTAGATGTCCACCTCCCCGCGCTCCGGATCGTCGACGAACACCGTCTCGCTGAACCCGAGCCCACGCGCCACCGCCTGCCGCTCCGCGCGCCCCGGCACGGCGGCGCCGTCACGCACCACACCGAGCTCGTTGCCGTACTCGCCACCGGGCCCGCAAAAGACCCGCAGCACCTCATAGCCAGTCATTTCCCACCCCGTCAATTGCCTTGGTCGCAGCAAAAACGCTCGGGGCGTACCACCCGAACGCCCCGCAGGGCGGCCGGCCCGTTCCGCCGCAGGGCGCCGCGCCCGTCGCGCCGACCCAGCCGGGCGTTCCCGCGCAGCCGGTGGCGGGCAACCCGTACGCCCAGCCCGGCCAGCCGCAGGCGTCGCAGCACCCGGCCGGCTGATCGCACCGTACGACGGCCGGAGGCCCTCCCGTCACCCGCTGGACCAGCGGCTGGCGGGAGGGCCTTCCGGCGTGCGGGGTCAGTTCCGGGTGCGCCGCGTGGCGTTGCGGCGGTGGGCCACGATCAGGGTGGCGAGGCCGAGGGCGATCGCCATCGCGCCGGTGATCGCCATCGGGGCGGAGGAGGGGGTGCCGCCGGTGGTGGCCAGCCGGGTGTCCGTCGCGGCGGCCGGGGCTGCCGCGGGCCGGGCACGGGCACCGGAGCCCGGGGCGGGCTGCGTGGTGCCGGCCTCCGGGCTCGGCGCCGCGGTGGTGATCTGCGCGGCCGGGGCGGTGGTCGGCCCGGTGGCCTGGGCCTGGAAGGCGGCGGGAGGGGTGGGGGCGGAGGGCGCCGCGGCCTCGATCCGGAAGTCGACCTTCGGGCTGGAGGTGCCCCGCTCGGTCCCGCCCGGGCCGGCCAGGCTGTACCCGCCGGCAAGGATCGACTCGGCGGTCGCCGGGGTGTCCGCGGTCCAGGCGAGCCGCAGCTCGACCGTACGGCTCTGGCCGCTGGGCAGCACGAGGACGTCGGCTTCCTTGGAGCCGCTGCGCAGGTCCATCTCCAGCTGGGTGGTGGGGAGTTCGGATCCGTCGGGGCCGCCGGGCGTGCCCGCGACCCATGCGCCCGCCTGGGTCCGGAACTCGAGCCTGGCCATGGCCGCGCGGAGCGGGACCTCGCCCTGGAAGACGATCGCCGGGACGACCCGGAGGTCCGTTCCGGTGCGGTTGCCGTAGACCACCGTGAACGTCCTCGCCCCGCCGCCGGCGGTGAAGGCGGCGGGCATGCCCTCGACCTTCACGTCCGGGAGCCCGACCGGGGCCGGGGTGCTCGGGCCGCCGACCGGGACGACGGTGAAGGCCGGGGTACCGCCGAACGCCTGGCTGACGCGCTGCTCGGGGGGCAGCGTCGGGTCCGTGACCACCGCGGTCAGGGCCGCGGAGGCCTGGCCGGGGGTGGCGTCGGCGGCGAAGGTCAGCCGCAGCCCGTAGGCGGCTTCGGCTCCGGCCGCCAGGTGGAGTTCGGTGGCGAAGGGGTCGAGGTCCCACCGCGCCCCGGTGGTGGAGCCGGGCCGCAGCGTGGCGTCCTGCCACTGGGCGCTGCCCGGCTTCCGGACCTGCAGGTGGAGCTGGTTCTCCTGCACGCCGGCGCCGAAGGTCGCGACGACGAAGTCGGTCGTGACGTCCAGCTGGTGGTCGGCGGTGTTCCTGAGGGTCGAGCCGAACTCGACGGTGCCGCCGGCCGGGACGGCGGTCGGGAAGCCGGTCGTGGTGACCGTGACGGGCGAGGCCGGGCCGTGCGGCGCCGGCCCGGGGGCGGGGGCGGTGGTGGTGGCCGCGGTAGCCGGGCCGGTGGGAACCGATGCGGTGGGGCCGGTCGTCGGGGTCGCGCGGGCGGCCGGGGCAGAGGCCAGGGCGAGGCCGGACACCAGGGCGGAAGCCGCGGCCACGGCGAGGAGACTGCGGGACTGACTGCGCAACGGAACCTCACGGAGGAATTCGGGCGGGACCCGAGAAGAGTGCGAAATCGCAGGCGCGAGGGGTCGCTCGAGGCCTCGAGGACGCCGCCGGACCGCCCCCCGCCGATCAGCGACCGCGGAATCATATCCCCCTGGTCGGACCGTTCGGCGAACGGGTTTTCGCACCCCGTCGACGGCCGGAGGGCGGGTTGCCCGGCCGCGCGGGGCCGTCGGCCTCAGGGGTTCCCCTGAGGCCGACCCCGACGTCCGGCTACGCCTCCCCGGTGACCTGCCGGGGTGGGGAATCGCCTGGTGGGCTGAGGCTTCCGGGCCGCCGGCCGCCGAGTATGGAAGTACGCCCGCCGGACCAGCCGGACCGGGCCCGGCCCAAGGAGCAGACATGAGTGCCCGCCTCGCCCGTCCCCGCCACAACCGCGTCATCGCCGGCGTCTGCGCCGGGATCGCCGAGCGTTTCGGCCTGACCCCGTGGACCGTCCGGCTGATCTTCCTGCTCTCCTGCCTGCTCCCCGGCCCGCAGTTCCTGCTCTACCTCGCCCTGTGGGTGCTGCTCCCCCAGGAGCCGTGACGCCGTCCGTGCGGGCACGGCGACGGGCCGCCCGCTCCCGGGGTCTCCGGGGGCGGGCGGCCCGTCGTCGTACGGCGGCCGGGATCAGCCGAGCGGCAGGCCCGGGAGGGCGTTGGTGAGCCCGCCGACGGGGGTCTTGTCCAGGCCGGGGACGCTCGGGACGGCGCCGCGCTGCTGGGTGACCCCGGCGATCGGCGCGGCCTCGGCGGGCGCGGCCTGGCCGGCGGTGGGGGCCAGGGTGCCGAGGGTGCCGGCGACCTTGTCGCCGCCGGGCAGCTTGGCGGCGGTGTCGGTGACGGCACCGGTCACCGCGGGGTTCGTCACCGCGCCGGTGGGCAGCCCGAGGCCGCCGGTCGCCTGGCCGGCCGCCGCGGAGGCGGTGCCGGCGCCGACCGCCGCGATCGCGATGCCGAGCGCCGCGGTGCCGGCGGCCTTGAGAGCCTGCTTCATGGTTCGTCCCCTTGGGTCCTCGTCGGTGGCCGACATCGCACTCGCGACCGGCTGCCGGACGGCCGCCGCAGCGGCCTGTCATCAGTGACTGGCACACCGTAGTGACAGGGTCGCGTGAGAACCAAAGGGCCTTCACTCACTCGAGTGAGTAGTCGGATGAACGCCAACTTCCCCACCGGAAAGCCGCGTTCACCCGACCACTGAACGGCCCTGCTCAGTTGCCGGCGACACCCGTGCTGAACAGCCATTCCGCCTTGAGCTCGGCGTAGCCCGGCTTGATCACGTCGTTGATCATCGCCAGCCGCTCGTCGAAGGGGAGGAACGCGGACTTCATCGCGTTCACCGTGAACCACTCCATGTCGCCGAGCGTGTAGCCGAAGGCCTCCACCAGGTGGCCGAACTCCTGGCTCATGCTGGTCCCGCTCATCAGGCGGTTGTCGGTGTTCACGGTGACCCGGAACTTCAGCCGGCTGAGCAGCCCGATCGGGTGCTCGGCGTACGAGGTGGCGGCCGCGGTCTGGAGGTTGGAGGTCGGGCACATCTCCAGCGGGATGCGCTTGTCGCGCACGTACGCGGCCAGCCGGCCGAGCTGGACGCTGCCGTCCTCGTTCACCGTGATGTCGTCGACGATCCGCACGCCGTGGCCGAGCCGGTCGGCGCCGCAGCACTGCAGGGCCTCCCAGATCGACGGCAGGCCGAAGGCCTCGCCCGCGTGGATGGTGAAGTGGTTGTTCTCGCCCTTGAGGTAGTCGAAGGCGGCCTGGTGGCGGGTGGGGGGGTAGCCGGCCTCCGCGCCCGCGATGTCGAAGCCGACGACGCCCTGGTCCCGGTGGCGGTTGGCCAGCTCGGCGATCTCCTGCGAGCGGGCGGCGTGCCGCATCGCGGTGATCAGGGTGCCGATGCGGATCCGGTGTCCGGCCGCGCGGGCGTTGGCCTCGCCCTGGCGGAAGCCCTCCTGGACGGCCTCGACGACCTCGTCCAGGCTCAGGCCGCCCTCCAGGTGCTGCTCGGGGGCGTAGCGGACCTCGGCGTAGACGACGCCGTCCGCGGCCAGGTCCTCGGCGCAGTCGGCGGCGACCTTGATCAGGGCGTCCCGGGTCTGCATCACGGCACAGGTGTGCGCGAAGGTCTCCAGGTAGCGGACCAGCGAGCCGGAGTCGGCGGCCTCGCGGAACCACTCGCCGAGTTCCTTGGGGTCGGTGGTGGGGAGGCCTTCGTAGCCGGTCGCGGCGGCCAGCTCGACGATGGTCTCCGGGCGCAGCCCGCCGTCCAGGTGGTCGTGCAGCAGGACCTTCGGCGCGCGGCGAATCTGGTCGGCGGTGGGGATGCGCGGGCCCGTGCCCGCGGTGGTGACGGGGATCTGCTTCTCCATTACGGAAATATAGCCCCTACGCGCGTAGACCGACCACCGCGCACAGCACCGAATGGTCCAAACTCGCCCCGGAATTCCACCGCCCGGTCCATACGATCCGCCAATCAGTCGTGGTGCAGCAGCCGCCCCCGACGGGACAGCACGAAGTCCCGGAACGCCGCGACCGGCGGGGTCAGCGGCCGGCCGGCCGCCCAGGCCAGCCCGATCGCCCGCCGGGTCCGCGGGGCGGTCACCTCCAGCTCCACCACCCCCGGTCGCGGCACCAGCGCGGGCGGCAGCAGCGCCACCCCCAGCCCCGCCGCGACCAGTCCGCGCAGCGTCTCGGTCTCCTCGCCCTCGAAGGCCAACCGGGGCACGAACCCTGCCTGGGCGCAGAAGCCGTCCGTGATCACCCGCAGCCCGTAGCCCTGCTCCAGCCCGACGAACGGCTCCTCGGCCACCTCCGCCAGCCGGATCCGCCGCCGGCCGGCCAGCCGGTGGTCGGCCGGCACCACCAGGTTCAGCCGCTGCTCGTCCAGCGGCCTGGCGGTGAAGGCCGGCCCGTCCGGCAGCGGCGCCACCAGGCACAGGTCCAACTCCCCCGCCCGCAACCGCTCCAGCATCGCCATCCCGTAGTCCTGCACCAGCTGGAACCGCACCTGCGGGTGCTCCGCCCGGAAGCCCCGCAGCAGCGCCGGGACGGCGTCCGGCCCCATCGTGTGCAGGAAGCCGAAGGCCACCCGCCCGGCCGTCGGGTCCGCCTCCGCCCGGGCCGCCTCCGCGCCGCGCTCCACCTCCGCCAGCGCCCGCTCCACCGAGGCCAGCAGCAGCCGGCCCGCCCTGGTCAGCCGGACCGCCCGGCCCTGCCGGGCCAGCAGGTCCACCCCGAGGTCCGCCTCCAGCCGGGCCACCGCGCGCGACAGCGTCGGCTGCGGCACCCCGAGCAGCGCCGCCGCCTGCGTCACGTGCTCCAGCCGGGCCACCGCGGCGAACTGCGCCAGCCGCGGCGCCAGCAGCACGGCCGGCTCCTCCGGCCCCAAACCGGCCGCCCGGTACCGCTGTTCCGTGCCGTCAGACCCCTCGAACGCCGCCATCCCGCCGGCCACCTCCACTCATGCGCCAGTGCATCGATCATCCACTGTTCATGCATTGGACGCATCAGCGGCGCCGGGCCTACCGTCGACGGCATGCAGCCCGCCGATACCAGGGCGTCCGCGCCCGCCCCCGCCCCGTTCCAGGACGACCGCCACCGCCCCGGCCAGCGCGACTTCCGCCGCGCCAACCTCGCGCTGTTCGCCGCCGGGATCGCGACCTTCGTCCTGCTCTACTCGACCCAGGGCCTGCTGCCGGTCCTCTCGGCCGACCTCGACCTCACCCCCGGCCAGGCCAGCTGGACGGCCTCCGCCGCCACCCTCGGCCTCGCCCTCGGGCTGCTGCCGGCCAGCGCGCTGTCCGACCGGTACGGCCGCACCGCGGTGATGACGGCCTCCGTCCTCACCGCCACGGTCCTCGCCGCCGCCCTGCCGCTCGCGCCGGACCTCACCACCCTGGTCGCGCTGCGCGTCGTCCAGGGCGCCGTCCTCGCCGGACTGCCCGCCACCGCGATGGCCTACCTCGCCGAGGAGGTCCACCCCAGCGCCCTGGCCTCCGCGATGGGCCTGTACGTGGCCGGCAACAGCATCGGCGGCATGGGCGGGCGCCTGCTCTCCGGCTGGACCGCCGCCGCCCTCGGCTGGCGCTGGGGCCTGGCCGCCTCCGCCGCCCTCGCGCTGCTCGCGGTGCTCGCCTTCCGGCTGCTGATCCCCGCCGCCCGGCACTTCGCCCCGGCTGCGGTGGACGCCCGTGCGCTCGCCCGTACGGTGGGACGGCACCTGAGCAATCCGCTGCTGGTTCGGCTGTACGCGCTCGGCATGCTGTTCATGGCCGTGTTCGGCGCGGTCTACAACACCGTGGGCTACCGGCTGATCTCCGCGCCGTTCCACCTGCCGGAGTCGGTCGCCGCCTCGATCTTCACGGTCTACCTGGTCGGCACCGGCACCTCCGCCGCGGCCGGCCGCCTCTCCGGCCGCCTCGGACGGCGCGGCGCCCTGTACGTCTCGATCGGCGTCACCGCGGCCGGCCTGCTGCTGTCCCTCGCCGACTCCCTGGTCTGCGCGCTGCTCGGCCTGGTCCTGATCACCGCCGGCTTCTTCGCCGGCCACGCCACCGCCTCCTCCGCCGTCGGCCGCACCGCCACCGAGGGGCGCGCCCAGGCCTCCGCGCTCTACCTGATCGCCTACTACCTCGGCAACAGCCTCGGCGGCACCGTCGGCGCGGACGCCTACCACGCCACCGGCTGGCCCGGCGCCGCCACCGTCGGCCTTGCCGCCATGGCCATGGCCGCCGCGGTGACGCTCTACGCCACCCACCGGGCGCACGTCACGAGGCGTGCGGTCGCGGACGCTTGACAACGGACGCCGATACACTCCGGATATGAGCATCGATCCTGCTGTGTACACCAGGCTGCTCGAGATCGCGGATCAGCTGCCGAGGGTGCCGGGGATAGGGAAGATCGAGATCGCCGACGGTCAGATCGTCATGATCATGTCGCCGGTGAAGCGCCACGAGCTCGCCGTCCTGCGCATCGCCCGACAGCTCAACGCCCAGCTGCCGTCCACTCACCCGGGTCACATCGCCTACCACGGCGCGGACCTGCAGGACGCCGGACTCGGTCAGCTGCGCAACCCGGATCTGATGGTCTTCCCCGAGGCGACCCTGGAGGGCGAGCAGCGAGCCGTTCTCCCGCACGAGGTGGTGCTCGTGGTGGAGGTCGTGTCCGCCTCCAATCCCGAGAACGACTACCGCAACAAGGTCCGCGACTACTCGGCCATGGGCATCCCGTTCTACCTGATCGTCGATCCCCGCACCGGCACCGGCGTCGTGCATTCCGAACCGGGCTACGAGTCCCGGGAGAAGTTCGTCTTCGGCGACAGGATCGCCGTCGGCCCCTGGACCATCGACACCAGCGGTCTGCTCACGTACGCCTGACCCGGCGTACGCGAGCAGACCTCGGGACACTCAGGCGATGCGGTCCAGCACGATCGGGTTCGGGGTGAACTCCGTGCCCGCCGGGGAGACCCGGATGCCGTCCTTGAGCGCCTCGATGGCGTAGTCGTAGCGCTCCGGGGTGTCCGTGTGGAGGGTCAGCAGCGGCTGGCCGGCCACCACGGTGTCGCCCGGCTTGGCGTGCATCTCGACGCCGGCGCCGGCCTGCACCGGGTCCTCCTTGCGGGCGCGGCCGGCGCCCAGGCGCCAGGCGCAGACACCGACGGCGTAGGCGTCCAGCTCGGTGAGGACGCCGGAGGCGGGGGCCGGGATGACGTGCTGCTCGCGGGCGACCGGGAGCGGTGCGTCGACGTCGCCGCCCTGGGCGGTGATCATGCGGCGCCAGTGGTCCATCGCGGAGCCGTCCCGCAGGGCGTCGGCCGGGTCCTTGCCGTGCACGCCGGCCGCGGCGAGCATCTCGCGGGCGAGCGCGAGGGTCAGCTCGACGACGTCCGCCGGGCCACCGCCCGCGAGCACCTCGACGGACTCCCGGACCTCCAGCGCGTTGCCCGCCGTGAGGCCGAGCGGGGTGGACATGTCGGTCAGCAGGGCGACGGTGTTGACGCCGGCGGTGGTGCCGAGGCCGACCATGGTGCGGGCGAGCTCGCGGGCGTCGTCCAGGTTCTTCATGAAGGCGCCCGAGCCGACCTTGACGTCCAGGACGAGTGCGCCGGTGCCCTCGGCGATCTTCTTGGACATGATCGAGGAGGCGATCAGCGGGATCGCCTCGACGGTGCCGGTGACGTCGCGCAGCGCGTAGAGCTTCTTGTCCGCGGGCGCGAGGCCGTCGCCGGCCGCGCAGATGACGGCGCCCGCGTCGCGCAGCACGTCCATCATCTCGTCGTTGGAGAGCAGGGCCCGCCAGCCCGGGATGGACTCCAGCTTGTCCAGGGTGCCGCCGGTGTGGCCGAGGCCGCGGCCGGACAGCTGCGGGACGGCCGCACCGCAGGCGGCGACCAGCGGGGCGAGCGGGAGGGTGATCTTGTCGCCGACGCCGCCGGTGGAGTGCTTGTCGCTGGTGGGCAGCGGCAGCGAGGAGAA
Organism: Kitasatospora sp. NPDC048194; assembly: GCF_043202455.1. Classification (NCBI taxonomy): domain Bacteria; kingdom Bacillati; phylum Actinomycetota; class Actinomycetes; order Kitasatosporales; family Streptomycetaceae; genus Kitasatospora; species Kitasatospora sp. NPDC048194. Next base: position 146,231 of record NZ_JBIDAK010000013.1, on the reverse strand, counting down.
GTCCATCCGGACGCCCGAGCGGATCATCGCCTCGGTCCAGCGGCTGATCTCCCGCGGCTTCATGCCGTTCAGCAGGATCGCCATGGCCAGCGCGGACATCTGCTCGTCGGCGACCTCGCCGCGGGTGTAGGCGTCGATGACCCAGTCGATCTGAGCGTCGCTCAGCTCTCCGCGGTCGCGCTTGGTCCTGATGACGGAGATGGCGTCCATGCGTGCTCCCAGTGGGGTTTCTAAAAGCGAAAAGCGTCAAAAGCGAAGAGTGCCGCGAGATGACCGGGTTCCGGCCCACTCGCGACACTCTACGCGCGTAACAAGAATCGAGGCTAGAGCCGCTCCGGCCCGAACGCGTCGGGCAGGACCTCGCTCATCGGCTTCACGCCCGAGGCCAGCTCGATCAGCAGATCGGGGCCGCCGTGCTCGTACAGCAGCTGCCGGCAGCGCCCGCACGGCATCAGCAGCTCGCCCGCGCCGTCGACGCAGGTGAAGGCGACCAGCCGGCCGCCGCCCGAGGCGTGCAGCGCGGACACCAGCCCGCACTCGGCGCACAGGCCGAGCCCGTACGAGGCGTTCTCCACGTTGCAGCCGCTGACCACCCGGCCGTCGTCGACCAGCGCGGCCGCGCCGACCGGGAACCTGCTGTACGGGGCGTACGCGTGACCCATGGCCTCGCGCGCCGCCTCGCGCAGCCGCTCCCAGTCGATCCCGTCGGGCGCGGGGGCGGTCACTTGCCCTGGCCCTTGCGGTAGATCTGGCCGTCCGCCTTGGGCATCCGCAGGCGTTGCGAGGCCAGCGAGAGCACCACCAGGGTGATCAGGTACGGCGTGGCGACGATCAGCGGACGCTGGACCTCGTCGGTCAGCGCGTACCAGGCACCCAGACCGCCGGCCACCACGAAGGAGATCACCGTCGCGGTGTACTTGCGGCGGTACAGCTGCCACAGGGCGAGCAGCGCCATGGCGATCGAGACCGTCAGGATCAGCACGTGGACCGACTCCGGGTCGCGCAGCTGGAGGCTGTCGGTGAAGCCGAACAGACCGGCGCCCATGGCGAGACCGCCGGGCATCCAGTTGCCGAAGATCATCGCCGCGAGGCCGATGAAGCCGCGGCCCAGGGTCTGGCCGTCCTTGTAGAAGTGCGCGGCGACCAGCGAGAGGTACGCACCGCCGAGGCCCGCGAAGGCGCCGGAGGCGATGACCGCCAGGTACTTGTACTTGTAGACGTTGACGCCGAGCGACTCGGCCGCCGTCGGGTTCTCACCGCAGGAGCGCAGCCGCAGGCCGAACACCGTCCGCCAGAGCAGGAAGTAGCTGCCCACGATCAGCACCGCCGCCAGGACCACGACCACCGAGAGGTTGGTGACCAGACCGCCGAGCACGCCGGCGATGTCCGAGATCAGGAACCAGTGGTGGTTCTCGATGGTCTTCAGGCCCGAGGACAGCCCCGGAACGGTGATGTACGGCAGCGGATCCGCCGGCGGGGACTGGTTCGCACCGGCACCGGCCGAGATGTAGTCCTTGTAGTAGATCCGGTTGACGTACGCGCAGATCCCGGGGATCAGCAGGTTGATGCCGACGCCGGAGACGATGTGGTCGACGCCGAAGGTCACCGTGATGATCGCGTGCAGCAGACCGCCGAGCGCGCCGCCGAGCATGCCGGCCAGCAGGCCGACCCACGGGTTGACCAGGTAGCCGGCCCAGGCGCCGCAGAAGGTGCCGGCGACCATCATGCCTTCGAGGCCGATGTTGACCACACCGGCCCGCTCGGACCAGAGACCGCCCAGACCGGCCATGCCGATCGGCACGGCGGAGCCGAGGGCCGCGGTGACCTGCCCGGAGGAGGTCAGCGAGTGGTTGCCGGTCACCATGCCCACGGCGGCGAACAGCACCAGGGCGCCCGCGATCAGGAGCAGGACGACCGGCCAGGACAGCTTGCGCTTCTTCGCGGGCGCGCCCGGCGCCTTCGGACGAGCGGCAGTCGCCGTGCTCATGCCGACACCTCCTTCTTCTCAGTGGCCGCGAGCTGGGCGGCGAGCTGGGCGCCGACCTTCTGCTGCTGGCGCTTCAGGCCGTAGCGGCGCACGAGCTCGTACGCGACGACGACGCAGATGACGATGGTGCCCTGCATGACCGCGACGATCTCGAACGGGAACCCGCCCTTCAGTGGCAGCTGGGAGCCGGTGGCGTCCAGGAACGCGAACAGCAGCGCCGCGAAGGCCATGCCGATCGGGCTGTTGCGACCGAGCAGGGCGATCGAGATGCCCAGGAAGCCCAGGCCCGGCTGGAAGCTCTGCCCGTAGTAGTACGAGTTCTGCAGCAGCTCGGGCAGGCCGATCAGACCGGCGATCGCGCCGGAGACCACCATCGAGATGACGACCATGCGCTTGACGTTCACGCCGGACGCGGTCGCGGCGGACTCCGAGCGGCCGGTGGCCCGCAGGTCGAAGCCGAAGCGGGTGCGGGTCAGGGTGAACTGGAACAGCACACCCACCAGGACGGCGATGAAGAGGAAGCCCCAGAGGTCGCCACCCGCGGTGGGGATGGTGAAGAAGTGGCTGGACTCGGAGACCGGCTCGGTCTGGATCGAGTTGCTGGTGCCGCTCACCTTCGGCGCGAAGACGCCGGGGACGAGCAGCAGACCGACGATGGAGACCGCGATCGCGTTCAGCATGATGGTCGAGATGACCTCGCTGACACCGCGGTAGACCTTCAGCAGACCGGCGATGCTCGCGTAGAGGCCGCCGGCCAGCATGGCGGTGACCAGCAGCAGCGGGATCTGGATGATCGCCGGCAGGTCGACCTGGGCGCCGATGTACGCCGCGAACAGCGCCGCGACCTTGTACTGGCCCTCGACGCCGATGTTGAACAGGTTCATCCGGAACCCGAACGCGGCGGCCGCGGCGGCGAGGTAGTAGGTGGTGGCCCGGTTGAGGATCAGCACCTGGCCGTCCGACTTGGTGGCGTACGTGATCATCACGTTCCACGCGTCGAACGGGTTCTTGCCCGAGGTCGCCAGCAGGACGGAGCAGATCGCGACGGACAGCACGACCGCGAGCACCGGCGCGGCCAGTGCGAGCACGATCCGCTCACCGCTGATCCGCTGCGCCAGGCTGGGCTTCGCTGCGGGGTTGGGACTGGTCATGGATTACTCCCCCGCCTGCGTGTCGTCGGCGGTGTCGGTGTGCTGGCTCTCGGCCTCGGTGCCCTCGGCGGCGATGGCCTGCGCCTCGGCGAGGGCCTCCGGGTCGGACTCGATGTGGCCGGCGGCGGCACCGGTCATCGCGGTGCCGAGGTCCTCGGCGGTGACGGTGGCCGGGTCGGCGTCGGCGACCAGACGGCCGCGGTAGATGACCCGGATGGTGTCGGAGAGGCCGATCAGCTCGTCCAGGTCGGCGGAGATCAGCAGGACGGCCAGGCCCTCGCGCTGCGCGGACCGGATGTGCTCCCAGATCTGCGCCTGCGCGCCGACGTCCACACCGCGGGTCGGGTGGGCGGCGATCAGCAGCTTGGGCTGGTGGCTCATCTCGCGGCCGATGATCAGCTTCTGCTGGTTGCCGCCGGAGAGCGAGGCCGCGGTGACCTCGATGCCGGGGGTGCGGACGTCGTACTCCTTGACGATCCGCCAGGTGTCCTCGCGCGCGGCGGTGGGCTTGAGCAGCGCACCGCTGGAGTTGGGCGCCTCGGTCACGTGGCCGAGGATGCGGTTCTCCCAGAGCGGGGCCTCCAGCAGCAGGCCGTGCCTGTGGCGGTCCTCGGGGATGTAGCCGATGCCGGCCTCGCGGCGGGCGCGGGTCAGCGTGCCGGAGAGGTCCTTGCCGTCCAGGGTGACGCTGCCGCCGTCCAGCGGCAGCATGCCCATGATGGCCTCGACCAGCTCGGCCTGGCCGTTGCCCTCGACACCGGCGATGCCGAGGATCTCGCCCTTGTGGATGCGCAGCGAGATGTCGTCCAGGACGACGCGCTCGATGCCCTCGGCGTCGGTCTTGGCGATCCGCAGGTTCTCGACCTTGAGCATCTCGGTCGCGGTGACGGTCGACTCGCGGCTCTCCGGGGAGGGCAGCTCGGCGCCGACCATCATCTCGGCGAGCTGCCGGGCGGTGACGGCCTTGGGGTCGGCGTCGCCGACCGTGGTGCCGCGCCGGATGACGCTGATCGCGTCGGCCACGGCGAGCACCTCGTGCAGCTTGTGCGAGATGAAGATGACGGTGACGCCCTCGGACTTGAGTTCGCGCAGGTTGTCGAACAGCGCGTCGACCTCCTGCGGGACCAGCACGGCCGTGGGCTCGTCGAGGATGAGGATCTTGGCGCCGCGGTACAGCACCTTGAGGATCTCGACGCGCTGGCGGTCGGCGACGCCGAGGTCCTCGACCAGGGCGTCCGGGCGCACGCCCAGCCCGTACTGGTCGGAGATCTCCTTGATCTTCGCCTTCGCCTTGGCGCCGATGCCGTGGAGCTTCTCGCCGCCGAGGACGACGTTCTCCAGCACCGTGAGGTTGTCGGCCAGCATGAAGTGCTGGTGCACCATGCCGATGCCGCGGGCGATGGCGTCGCCCGGGGTGTGGAACTCGCATTGCTCGCCGTTGATCGCGATGGTGCCCTCGTCCGGCTTCTGCATGCCGTAGAGGATCTTCATCAGCGTCGACTTGCCGGCGCCGTTCTCGCCCATCAGGGCGTGCACGGTGCCGGTGCGGACGGTGAGGTTGATGTCGTGGTTGGCCACGACACCGGGGAAGCGCTTGGTGATGCCGCGCAGTTCGACGGCCGGTGTCGCCGTCCCCGCGCTGGGGGTGCCGTCCTTGCGCAGGGGGACGGGGTCGGATGCGGTGATGGCGGTCTCCTGGTGGTCTGGAGGCGCGTCGTTGCGCTCGGAGGGCCAAGGGGGGATACGGGGGGACGAGACGGGGCCCGGGGGTACGCGTTGAGCGCACCCTGCCGGGCCCCTCCCGTGAACTGTGTCGATCATCGCGCCACCGGGCAGGCGGCAGGCGCTGGTCGCGTCCGAGACGCGCGGACCTTACTGGGCCGGCGCGGTCGGGATCGTGGTGGCGCCGCTCTTGATGGCGTCGGCGGCGGCCTTCAGCTTGTCCTGGATGTCGTCGATCTTGCCGCCGGTGGTGGCGAGCGAGACACCGTCGGCCTTCAGGTCGAAGAGCTTGATGCCGGTGAACGGCGAGCCCTTCTTGACCGAGTCGATGTACGCGTAGACCGCGTTGTCGACGTTCTTGACCATCGAGGTCATGATGCTGTTCTTGAACTTCGCCAGGGCCGGCTGGCTGGCCTGGTCGGAGTCGACGCCGATGGCGAGCTTGCCCGCGTTGGCGACGGCCTCGATGGCACCGTTGCCGGAGGAGCCGGCGGCGGAGTAGATGATGTCCGCGCCCTTGTCGAGCTGGCCCTGCGCGGCCTCCTTGCCCTTGTCGGGCGAGTTGAAGCCGGAGAAGTCCGGGGGCGTGGTGAGGTAGGTCGTCTCGATCTGGATGTTCGGGTCGACGGACTTGGCACCCGCCTTGTAACCGGCCTCGAACTTCTTGATCAGCTCGGACTGCACACCGCCGATGAAGCCGATGTGGTGGGCCTTCGACTTGTTCGCGGCGGCGACACCGGCCAGGTACGAACCCTCCTGCTCGGCGAAGAGCAGCGAGGTGACGTTCGCCGGCTGGTCCTTGTCGTTCGAGTCGATGATCGCGAACTTGACGTTCGGGTTGTCCTTGGCGACCTTGTTGACCGCCTGCTGGTAGACGAAACCGACCGCGACGATGGTCTTGTAGCCACCGTCGATCAGGTTCTTGAGGCGGGTCTCCTTGTCGGCCTCGGCCTCACCGGTCTTGGCCTCGGCCTCGGTGACGGAGACGCCCAGGTCGGCCTTGGCCTTGTCCAGACCGCGGGCGGCGGAGTCGTTGAAGGACTGGTCGCCACGGCCGCCGATGTCGTAGGCCATGCCGACCTTCAGACCGTCGGAGGAGCCGGAGGAGGCGTTGGTGTCAGTGCTCTTTGCGCCGCAAGCGGCGAGCGAGGCCATGCCCAGGGAACCCGAGAGCACAACCGCGGCGAGCTTCATTGAACGGCGCAAGGGAGTATCTCCTTCTCACACGCACCCGTTTAGCGTGGTCGGACGCCACCGTAACGCGCGTAGAACACGGTTGTGTTACGGGGTGCCGGAGCATTCGGGTTGTTATCAAACCGTGGTCTGAAGGTCCTCCCGAGGCTCCCTTCCCGTCGAACGGGCGGCGTCCGAGACTGGTTCGGCCCAGTTTACGGAACCGCCCCGGAACCCCGGCCGCCGACGACCCGGTCGCGCGCCGACCGCGTACTCCCTGCGGACGGGGTCAGTTCGGCTCGTCCTCCAGGGCCAGCGCGGCGAACAGTTCCACGCCGATGCCGATCGCCCGCTCGTCCACGTCGAAGCGGCCCTGGTGCAGGTCGCGGACGGTGGGGTCGCCGGGGGCGCGGACGCCCAGCCGGGCCAGCGCGCCCGGGGCGTGCTCCAGGTACCAGGAGAAGTCCTCACCGCCGAGGCTCTGCTCGGTGCCCTCCACCACCTGGGCGCCGCCCTGCCCGAAGCGGGCGGTCATCATCGCGTCCAGCCGGGCGACCGACACGGCCTCGTTGACCACCGGCGGGACCCCGCGGTGGTAGTCCAGCGTCCACTTGGCCCGGTAGGTCTCGGCGAGCTTGGCGATCAGCTCGTGCAGCAGGTCCGGCGCCTCGCGCCAGCCGTCCAGCTCCAGGCAGCGGACGGTGCCCTCCAGTTCGGCGTGCTGCGGGATGACGTTGGGCGCGGAACCGGAGGCGATCCGGCCCCAGACCAGGCTGACGCCCCAGCGAGGGTCCATCCGGCGGGCCAGGGCGCCCGGCAGGTCGGCGGCCATCCGGGCGATCGCGGTCACCAGGTCGGTGGTCAGGTGCGGGCGGGCGGTGTGCCCGCCGGGCCCGTCCAGGTGCAGCACCAGGCGGTCGCAGGCCGAGGTGATCGCCCCGGTGCGCAGGGCGATCCGTCCGACCTCCACCTTGGGATCGCAGTGCACCGCGAAGATCCGGCCGACACCGTCCATCCCGCCGGCCTTGACGACGTCCAGCGCTCCGCCCGGCATGACCTCCTCGGCGGGCTGGAACACCAGCCGGACCGGGCGGCGCAGCTCGCCGGTGCGGGCGGCCTCGGCCAGCACCAGCCCGGTGCCGAGCACCACCGCGGTGTGCACGTCGTGCCCGCAGGCGTGGGCCCGGCCGGGGACGGTCGAGCGGTAGGGGACGTCGGTCTTGGCGTCGTCGATCGGCAGCGCGTCGATGTCCGCGCGGAAGGCCAGGAACTCGGTGCCCGGGGCCGTGCCGGCCGGGACGATGTCCACCAGCAGGCCGGTGCCCCCGGGCAGCACCCGCGGCTCCAGGCCCGCGGCCGTCAGCCGGTCGCGCAGCAGGTTGGTGGTGCGGAACTCCTGGCGGCCCAGCTCCGGGTGCCGGTGCAGATCACGACGGAAGGCGACCAGCTCGGGCTCCAGGCCCCTGACCCGGCCCCGCAGGTCGGCGGCGGGGCGTGCGGCGGCGAGGGTGGCGCCCGGCTGGGCGGGATCAGGACGGTTCATCTCCCCAAGCGTAGGCCCGTTGGGGGGATTTGGCCCGGCTTCCGGAAAACTAGTCCCCGGATGGGTGCATACCGGTCGGACAGGTGGGTATGACATCTCGTTTCAGCCGCCTTCTCCGGGTTGCTTGCCCTGTGCAACGATCACCCCGGCCGGTGGTCACGCCCACCGTCGGGTTGACGGTTCACCCGGTGGTTGACGCCCGTTCAGACGCCCGTTCAGAACCGCTCCACCGGCGCGTACGTCCCCCACACCCCGCGCAGCGCGTCGCAGACCTCGCCGACGGTGGCCCGGGCGGCCAGCGCCTCCTTCATCGGGTACAGCACGTTCTCCGGTCCCTCCGCCGTGCGGCGCAGCGCGTCCAGCGCCCGGGTCACGGCGGTCGCGGAGCGGTCCGCCCGCAGCCGGGCCAGCCGCTCGGCCTGCTGCCGCTCGATCGCCGGGTCCACCCGCAGCGGCTGGTACGGCTCCTCCTCGTCCAGCCGGAAGCGGTTGACGCCGACCACCGTCCGCTCGCCGGAGTCGGTCTCCTGCTGGAGGCGGTAGGCGGTGCGCTCGATCTCGCCCTTCTGGAACCCCTGCTCGATGGCCGCCACCGCCCCGCCCCGCTCCTCGACCCGGGCCATCAGGGCCAGCGCGGCGGCCTCCACCCGGTCGGTCAGCGACTCGACCGCGTAGGAGCCGGCGAAGGGGTCGACGGTGGCGGTGACGTCGGTCTCGTGGGCGAGCACCTGCTGGGTGCGCAGGGCCAGCCGGGCGGCCTTCTCGGTGGGCAGGGCGATCGCCTCGTCGAAGCTGTTGGTGTGCAGGGACTGGGTGCCGCCGAGCACCGCCGCGAGCGCCTGCACCGAGACCCGGACCAGGTTCACCTCCGGCTGCTGGGCGGTGAGCTGCACCCCCGCGGTCTGGGTGTGGAAGCGCAGCATCTGCGAGCGCGGGTCCTGCGCGCCGAACTCCTCGCGCATGATCCGGGCCCACATCCGACGGGCGGCGCGGAACTTGGCCACCTCCTCCAGCAGCGTGGTGCGGGCCACGAAGAAGAAGGAGAGCCGGGGGGCGAAGTCGTCCACGGCCATCCCGGCGGCGAGCGCGGTGCGCACGTAGGCGATGCCGTTGGCCAGGGTGAAGGCGATCTCCTGCGCCGGGTCGGCCCCGGCCTCGGCCATGTGGTAGCCGGAGATGGAGATGGTGTTCCAGCGCGGGATCTCGGCCCGGCAGTAGCGGAACACGTCCGCGACCAGCCGCAGCGAGGGCTGCGGCGGGAAGATGTAGGTGCCGCGGGCAATGTACTCCTTCAGCACGTCGTTCTGCACGGTGCCGGTGAGCGCGGACGGCGCCACCCCCTGGGCCTCGCCGACCAGCTGGTAGAGCAGCAGGAGCAGGGCGGCGGGCGCGTTGATGGTCATCGAGGTGGACACGGCGTCCAGCGGGATGCCGTCGAGGAGCACCGCCATGTCCTCGACGCTGTCCACCGCCACGCCCACCTTGCCGACCTCGCCGGCGGCGAGCGGAGCGTCCGAGTCGTAGCCCATCTGGGTCGGCAGGTCGAAGGCGACCGAGAGGCCGGTGCCGCCGCCCGCGATCAGCTGCCGGTAGCGGGCGTTGGACTCGGCGGCGGTGCCGAAGCCCGCGTACTGGCGCATCGTCCACGGCCGGCCGGTGTACATCGTCGGGTACACGCCCCGGGTGTACGGGTACTCCCCCGGGCGCCCCAGCCGGGTGTCCGGGTCCCAGTCGGCCAGCGCCTCCGGGCCGTACAGCGGTTCGATCGGGAAGCCCGATTCCGACCGGCGGGCTGGAGCCGGAGAGCGGGCTGGTTCGGCGGAACGCGGCTCGGACGCCATGGTCCCTCCACGGGATCGGCGGGGCACTGGTCGGTCCTCGAAATCTAGAGCGTGACCGGGCGGCGGGGGCGCAGACGCGGTTGAGATGATCGGGTGAACGACCGATGAGCCCCCAGGGAGTGGCAATGACCGAGCAGAAGGTGGCCGTGGTCACCGGTGCCAGCAGCGGAATCGGCGCGGCGACCGCCCGCCGGCTGGCCGCCGAGGGCTTCGAGGTGGTGCTGACCGCCCGCCGGACGGAGCGGATCGAGGCGCTCGCCAAGGAGATCGGCGACCGCGGCGGCGCGGCGCGGGCGGTCACGCTGGACGTCACCGACCGGGCCGCCGTGGACGCCTTCGCGGCCGGGGTCGGCCGGGTGGACGTCCTGGTGAACAACGCCGGCGGGGCGCTCGGCGCCGAGAGCGTCGAGCACGGCGACCCGGCCGACTGGCGGGCGATGTACGAGGTGAACGTGCTCGGGGTGCTGCACATGACCCAGGCGCTGCTGCCCGCCCTGCGCGCCACCGGCGACGGCACGGTGCTGGTGCTCTCCTCGACCGCCGCGCTGGCCGCGTACGAGGGCGGCGGCGGGTACGTCGCCGCCAAGCACGCCGCGCACACCATCGCGGCCACGCTGCGGCTGGAGCTGTGCGGGGAGCCGATCCGGGTGATCGAGATCGCCCCCGGGATGGTGAAGTCCGAGGGCTTCGCCGTCACCCGCTTCCGCGGCGACGAGGAGAAGGCCGCCGCCGTGTACGCGGGCGTGGCCGAACCGCTGACCTCCGAGGACATCGCGGACACCGTGGCGTGGACGGTCACCCGGCCCTCGCACGTGAACGTCGACCTGCTGGTGGTCCGCCCCCGGGCGCAGGCCGCCAACCACAAGGTCCACCGCGGCTGACCGGGACGCACCGGCAGCCGGGCGACCAGGCAACCCGGTGGCCCGGCGGCCCGGCGGGGGTCAAGATCGAACACGTCGTCCCGGGGTGGTACACACGTGCGATGAAGACCTTCCGGGCCGCCCGGCCACGCGTCCTGCTGACCGCGCTGGCGGCAGGCACCCTGCTGCTCGCCTCCGCCTGCGACGACTCCGCCAAGCCGGCCCAGGACCGGGCCGCCGGCAGCACCGCCGGCGCGGCTGCCACTGCCGGCGCGGCTGCCGGCAGCGGCCGGCCGGCAGAGGCGAGCTCCGGGCCGCGCGGCGAGGCCGACCCGGCGCTGAAGCCCTTCTACGGCCAGAAGATCGACTGGACCGCCTGCCCGGCCGACCCCAAGGCCGCGGAGGCCGGGGTCGACCTCGCCGGGATGAGGTGCGGCAAGCTGCACGTCCCGCTCGACTACGCCGCCCCCGACGCCGACGCGATCGACCTCGCGCTGATCAAGTACCCGGCCGGCAAGCAGGACCAGCGGATCGGCTCGCTGATGGTCAACCCCGGCGGCCCCGGCGCCTCCGGCGTCGAGATGGTCGAGTACGGCGCCAAGGACTTCGCCGGCGCCCTGCACGACCGCTTCGACGTGATCGGCTTCGACCCCCGCGGCACCGGCGACAGCTCGCCCGTGCGCTGCCTGGACGACAAGCAGCGCGACGCCCAGAACCAGGTGGACGCCCCGCTCGACCCGGACGCCCGCCGGGCCGCCGAGGAGAAGCAGAACGCCGAGTACATCGCCGCCTGCCAGGCCAGGTCCGGCAAGCTGCTGCCCTTCGTCGGCACCCGCAACACCGCCCGCGACCTGGACGTGCTGCGCGCGGCCGTGGGGGACGCGAAGCTCCACTACCTGGGCGTCTCGTACGGCACCTACCTGGGCTCGCTGTACGCCGAGGAGTTCCCGCAGAACACCGGCCGGCTGGTCCTGGACGGCGCCGTCGACCCGGCCGCCGACGACCTGGACTCCGTCGTCCGGCAGCGGATCGGCTTCGAGACCTCCTTCGAGCACTTCGCCGCCGACTGCGTCGAGAACCACGCGGACGAGTGCCCGCTCGGCAAGGACAAGGACCAGGCGGCCAAGCGGGCCGCCGACTTCCTGGACGGCCTGATCGACCACCCGCTGCCCACCAAGGACGGCCGCAAGGTCGGCCGCGACCTCGCCTGGAACGGCGTCACCGCCGCGCTCTACGGCGACCAGAACCAGGACTGGAAGTACCTGCGGGTGGGCCTCGGGATGGCGATGACCATGAAGCGCGGCGACATCCTGCTCGCCTTCTCCGACAGCTACCTGGAGCGCGACGAGAACGGCCACTACTCCCCGATGGAGTCGGCCCACACCGCGATCGGCTGCGCCGACGGCTCCGCCCCGGCGCCCTCGCCCGAACGCGCCCGGGCGGCCGTGCAGGAGCTCCAGGAGAAGGCCCCGCTGCTGACCAGGGGCGTCAGCACCGAGGACTTCACCGACGCGGCCTGCCAGGGCTGGCCGTACCGGTCCCCCGAGAAGCCGCACACCGTCCGGGCCGAGGGGGCCGCGCCCATCCTGGTGATCGGCACCACCAACGACCCGGCCACCCCGTACGCCGCGGCCGAGTCCCTGGCCAAGGGCTTCGCCAGGGCCACCCTGCTGACCCGGGTGGGCGAGGGTCACGGCGCCTTCGGCAAGGGCAACACCTGCGTGGACCGGGCACTGGAGGCCTACCTGACCGAGGGCACGATGCCCGCCGAGGGCACCCGCTGCTCCTGACCCCGCGTCCGCCGACCGGCGGAGGCGGAAGGGGAGGGCGATGACCGGAAAGTGTCAACGTCACAACTTGATAGCTCGTCCGAGTGAATTCCGCGCGCGCCCTCCCCAACTGATGACGGCTCAACTACCTTTGAGGCGCAGCCTGCCGACGCCGCGCGCCCCCGCAGGCCCCGCACTCCACCCGCCGCACCACTCCACCGGCACCTTCCCGCCCTCACGAGGAGGACCCGCTGGCCAGCGACATCCCGCCACAGCGGCCCGACGTCAGCGTCGAGCCGACCCTCCTCGGCCTGCACCGCTTCAACGAGGCCGACGCCGGCGCCGCCGAGGAGGCCCTGCTCGCGTGCTGCGGCAGCCACCGCTGGGCACTGCGGCTCACCGCGCACCGGCCGTACCCCGACATAGAGTCCCTGCTGGCCGCCGCCAGTGAGGCCTCCTACGACCTGCGCCCGGCCGACCTGACCGAGGCGCTGGCGGACGAGAGCTGGATGCCGCAGCCGCTGCTCGGCATGCGGGCGCCCGGCAGCCAGGCGGCGCACACCGCGCTGCGCGCCGCGCACGCCGCGTACGAGGCCCGGTTCGGCCACGTGTTCGTGGTCTGCCTGGACGGCGTCGAGCCGGAGGAGATGCTCGACACCGTGCTCTCCTCGATCCGCACCCGGCTGGCCAACGACCCGGACGAGGAGCGGCTGATCGCGGCGGACGAACTCCGCCGGATCGCCCTGAACCGGCTGGAGCACCTGGTCGCCACCCACTCGGAGGCCGGGGCCCGCTGAGCCCCGGCTACTCCGGGCCCGCCTGCGCGGCGCGCAGCTTGGCCACCTGCCGCCGGACGACCCGCTCGTCCGGCGGGCCGGCCGGTTCGGCGGCGACCCCGAGGGTGGTGAACACCGCGAGCGCCGGCCCGACCCGGACGAGCACGGCCCGCCGGGCCGGCACCGCCGTACCCGATTCATTCGTGAGGGTGAATCCGATCGCCGAGTCGGCTCCCTCGGGCGTGGGCGTGTCCTCCCTGTTCAGCCGGTGCCTGGTACGGACCGGCACCCTCTTCCCCGCCCGCTCGGCCGGCGGCGCCGGGACGGCGGAGGTGAAGGCGGCGCAGCGGCCGAACAGCTGCTCCAGTTCCGCCTGCAGTGCGGCCGCACCGCCGGCCGGGTAGCCGAGCAGCCCGCCGTGCACCTCGGCCTTCGGATCGGCGGACCGGGCCACGCTCAGCTCGGTCTCCGCGTACGGGTGACCGGATCCCGGCGAGGGCGAGGCCACGGCGCCCGCGCCCGGCGAGGGCGAGGCCGCCGTCCCCGCTCCCGGCGCGCCCGCTCCGGCGCCGGCGCCCGCCTGGCCCGGCGCGCCCACCTGGCCAGGTTCCGCGCCCGTCGAAACGGCCGGGCCGACCGCGTCCAGCAGCGGCTGGCAGGCGGCGACGTCCGCGGTCTCCCGACCGGCGGCCGCCCCGGCGCCGCCGCGACCGGGGGCGATCAGTGTCACCGTGTACCCCGGCCCGAGGTCGGTGCCGACCACCGCGGCGGCCCGCAGCTCGGCCGCGGACAGCTCCCGGCCGGCCGCGGCGCGGTCCCCGGGGCCGCCGACCGTGGTGCAGCCCGCGGCGAACAGCAGCAGACCGACCAGGACGGCGCGCGGACGGGCGGGGCGGAGCGGCACGGGCGCCTCGGCAGGGTGTCGGCGGACGGGAGTTCGCCACCGTAGCGCAGCCGTACGGTCACCCAGAGCCACCGAACGGCGTCCGGTTCCCGCGCGGCTAGGCCAGAAGTGCCTGATTGATCACACCTGGGGGCCCCGGAGGCGGTTACCGAGAACGCGTCGATAGGATGCTCGCGGCCGGTGGACCGACCCGGCCGGGCTGACCGACACCGAAGCCGGCCGAGCCCCCAATCGCTTCCGGAGGGTTTTTCCGTGCCGGCTGGAACGCTGTACCGCGGCCGGGAAGGCATGTGGAGCTGGGTGGCTCATCGAGTCACCGGCGTCCTCATCTTCTTCTTCCTGTTCGCCCACGTCCTGGACACCGCCCTGGTGCGAGTGTCGCCGGAGTCCTACGACACCGTCATCCAGACGTACAAGACTCCCCTCGTGAACCTGATGGAGTACGGCCTGGTGGCCGCCATCCTGTTCCACGCCCTCAACGGCCTGCGCGTCGTGGCCGTGGACTTCTGGTCCAAGGGCCCGAAGTACCAGAAGCAGATGCTCTGGACCGTGGTCGGAGTCTGGGTCGTCCTGATGGCCGGCTCGTTCTACGGGATCCTGCAGCACACGCTGATCTCCTGGTTCGGGAAGTGAGCTGAGACATGTCCACGGAAATCTCGGACGCCGTCGTCGTCCCGTCCAAGCACGCGCACACCGGCAAGGGCCTCGGCACCGGCAACCCGGCCGACGCCTTCGTCATCGAGCCGCCGCGCAAGCGGACCGCGCGGACGCCGCGCCGCACCCGCACCAACTTCGAGATGCTGGCCTGGCTCTTCATGCGCCTGTCCGGTGTCGTCCTGGTCGTGCTGATCCTCGGCCACCTGCTGATCATGCTGGTCCTCGACGGAGGCGTCTCCAAGATCGGCTTCGCCTTCGTGGCCGGCCGCTGGGCCTCGCCGTTCTGGCAGGGCTGGGACCTCCTGATGCTCTGGCTCGCCATGCTGCACGGCGCCAACGGCATGCGTCAGGTCATCAACGACTACGCCGAGAAGGACTCGACCCGGCTCTGGCTCAAGGGGCTCATGGGTACCGCCACGGTCTTCACCGTGCTGCTCGGCACCCTGGTGATCTTCACCTTCGACCCCAACATCTGAGCCGCGAGCACCATCGACCATCGGCAGAGGCCAGAGGCGAGTTAACCCCCCATGCAGATTCACCAGTACGACACCGTCATCGTCGGCGCCGGCGGCGCCGGCATGCGCGCGGCCATCGAGGCCACGCAGCGCAGCCGCACCGCCGTCCTGACCAAGCTCTACCCCACCCGGTCCCACACCGGCGCGGCCCAGGGCGGCATGTGCGCCGCCCTCGCCAACGTCGAGGAGGACAACTGGGAGTGGCACACCTTCGACACGGTCAAGGGTGGTGACTACCTGGTCGACCAGGACGCCGCCGAGATCATGTGCAAGGAGGCCATCGACGCCGTCCTCGACCTGGAGAAGATGGGTCTGCCCTTCTCCCGCACCGAGCAGGGCCGGATCGACCAGCGCCGCTTCGGCGGTCACTCCCGCAACCACGGCGAGGCCCCGGTCCGCCGCTCGTGCTACGCGGCCGACCGCACCGGCCACATGATCCTCCAGACGCTGTTCCAGAACTGCGTCAAGCACGGCGTCGAGTTCTTCAACGAGTACTACGTCCTCGACCTGCTGCTCAACGAGGGCAAGACGGCCGGCGTCGTCGCCTACGAGCTGGCCACCGGCGAGATCCACGTCTTCCAGGCCAAGTCGGTCGTGTTCGCCTCCGGCGGCACCGGCAAGATGTTCAAGGTCTCCTCGAACGCCCACACCCTCACCGGTGACGGCCAGGCGGTGGCCTACCGCCGCGGCCTGCCGCTGGAGGACATGGAGTTCTTCCAGTTCCACCCGACGGGCATCTGGCGCATGGGCATCCTGCTCACCGAGGGCGCCCGCGGCGAGGGCGGCATCCTGCGCAACAAGGACGGCGAGCGCTTCATGGAGCGCTACGCCCCGGTCATGAAGGACCTCGCGTCCCGTGACGTCTGCTCCCGCGCGATCTACACCGAGATCCGCGAGGGCCGCGGCTGCGGTCCGGACGGCGACCACGTCTACCTGGACCTGACCCACCTGCCGCCGGAGCAGCTGGACGCCAAGCTCCCGGACATCACCGAGTTCGCGCGCACCTACCTCGGCATCGAGCCCTACACGGACCCGATCCCGATCCAGCCCACCGCGCACTACGCCATGGGCGGCATCCCGACCAACGTCGAGGGTGAGGTCCTGCGCAACAACACGGAGGTCGTCCCGGGCCTGTACGCGGCCGGCGAGGTCGCCTGCGTGTCCGTCCACGGCGCCAACCGCCTGGGCACCAACTCGCTGCTGGACATCAACGTGTTCGGCCGTCGCGCTGGCATCGCCGCCGCCGACTACGCCAACGCGAACGACTTCGTGCCGCTGCCGGAGAACCCGGAGGCGCTCGTCCAGGACATGGTCGAGAAGCTGCGCGAGTCCACCGGCACCGAGTCCGTGGGGCAGATCCGCAAGGAGCTGCAGGAGACCATGGACGCCAACGCGATGGTGTACCGCACCGGCGCCACCCTGAAGCAGGCGGTCGAGGACATCGCCGCCCTCAAGGAGCGCTTCAAGAACGTCTCGATCCAGGACAAGGGCTACCGCTACAACACGGACCTCCTGGAGGCCATCGAGCTGGGCAACCTGCTCGACCTGGCCGAGGTGCTGGCCGTCTCCGCGCTCGCCCGCGAGGAGTCCCGCGGCGGTCACTACCGCGAGGACTTCCCGACCCGTGACGACGTGAAGTTCATGCAGCACACCATGGCGTACCAGGAGGTCGCCGCCGACGGCACCACCTCCATCCGCCTCGACTACAAGCCGGTCGTCACGACCCGCTACCAGCCGATGGAGCGTAAGTACTGATGAGCACTCCGACCGTGGAGAAGCACTCGGCCGCTCTGGACGCGGCCGAGGCCGGTGGCGTCCAGCTGATCACCGTCACCTTCCGGATCCGCCGGTTCAACCCGGAGGAGCACCCGGAGCCGGTGTGGGTCGACTACCAGCTGACGATGGACCCGAAGGAGCGCGTCCTGGACGCGCTCAACAAGATCAAGTGGGAGCAGGACGGCACCCTCACCTACCGCCGTTCCTGCGCGCACGGGATCTGCGGCTCCGACGCGATGCGGATCAACGGCCGCAACCGGCTGGCGTGCAAGACCCTGATCAAGGACGTCAACCCGGAGAAGCCGATCACGATCGAGGCCATCAAGGGCCTGACGGTCCTCAAGGACCTGGTCGTGGACATGGACCCGTTCTTCCAGGCGTACAAGGACGTCATGCCGTTCCTCATCACCAAGGGGAACGAGCCGACCCGCGAGCGCCTGCAGTCCGCCGAGGACCGCGAGCGCTTCGACGACACCACCAAGTGCATCCTGTGCGCCGCGTGCACGTCGTCCTGCCCGGTGTTCTGGAACGACGGCCAGTACTTCGGCCCGGCCGCCATCGTCAACGCGCACCGCTTCATCTTCGACTCGCGCGACGAGGGCGCCGAGCAGCGCCTGGAGATCCTCAACGACCGTGAGGGCGTGTGGCGTTGCCGCACCACCTTCAACTGCTCCGAGGCCTGCCCGCGCGGCATCGAGGTCACCAAGGCGATCCAGGAAGTCAAGCGGGCGCTGGTCACCCGCCGCTTCTGACCCCCGCCTGACAGCACGAAGGCCCCGCCCCGGTCACCCGGGCGGGGCCTTCGTGCTGCCGGGCCCCGCCAGGGGGCCCGCCGCGGCGGCGGGGCTCTCAGTCGGTGGCCGGGGTGCGGCGGGTGGCGCGGAGGCCGCGCACGCCGATGGTGCCGACGGCGATGCCGAGGGCGAAGGAGGTGACGGCGAGCAGCAGGTGCACCCAGAAGAAGGCGGTGGGCCGGGAGTGGTCGCCGTTCACGAAGGCCTGGCCCCCGGAGTCCTTCCAGAGGTTCTTGACGAAGGTGGTCCAGATGATGACCGACCAGACGCCGAAGGCGGTCAGGAACCAGGAGGTACGGCGGCTGAGCTTCATGGGGTGGTCCTCGGCGGGGGTGTGAAGGCGGTGTGCCTCCCCAGTATGCGCGGCCGCCGATCGGCGTACGGCGGGCCCCTCCCGGGGACGACCCGCCCGGAGTGGCGAGCGGCCGGCGCCCGTAGTGGGTACGGTCAGCTGGTGCCAACTCCCCGTCACACGATCACTCGGCTGTGCGCCGCGGCCACCGCGGCCCTCCCGGTCCTGCTCGCCGCCCCGGCGGCGGTCGCGACCCCGCAGGCGCCGCCGCCGTCGACCGCGGTCGGCGGCGAGCGGCTGGGGCTCCCCGGGGTCCAGGTCAATCCGCTGCCGGGCTCCCCGGCACTGCCGACGGACCTCACCGGCCAGTCCTGGATAGTCTCCGACGCCTCGTCGGGGGAGGTGCTCGCGGCCTACAACCCGCACCTCAAACTGCCGCCGGCCAGCACCCTGAAGATCCTCTTCGCCGACACCGTGCTGCCCAAGTTCGACCGCAACGCGGTGCACAAGGTGGCGGACGAGGAGATCCAGAACATCGGACCCGGCAGCAGCCTGGTCGGCATCAAGGAGGACCTGGAGTACCGGGTCGAGGACCTGTGGCGCGGCGTGTTCCTGAGCTCCGGCAACGACGCCGTGCACGTCCTGTCGCACATGAACGGCGGCATCCAGCGGACCGTCGCCGAGATGCAGGCCCGCGCCGACGCGCTCCAGGCGAAGGACACCAAGGTGATCTCCCCGGACGGCTACGACATGGACGGCCAGGTCTCCTCGGCGTACGACCTGTCCCTGTTCGCCCGGGCCGGGCTGCGCAACGCGGACTTCCGGGCGTACTGCGCGACCCGGGACGCGATGTTCCCGGGCGCCGTGGACAAGAACACCGGCCGGCGGGGCAGCTTCGGGATCGCCAACACCGACCGGCTGCTGGGCAAGTACCCCGGCCTGATCGGGGTCAAGAACGGCACCACCACCAACGCCGGTTCGACCTTCGTCGGCGCCGCCGAGCGCGACGGACGCACGCTCCTGGTGACCGTCATGCACCCGGCCAGCTACCAGAAGGTCTACGACGAGACGGCCGAGCTGCTGGACTGGGGCTTCGCCGCCGCCGCCAAGGTCAAGCCGGTCGGCAGGCTGGTCGACGAGCGACCGGCCGGAGGTGCCCAGGCCACCGACCCGGCCGACGGCGCCACCGGCACCCCGGCCCCGCCGCCGCACCCCGCCCCCACCGCGGACCGGCCCACTGCGGCGGCTCCGGCCGGGGACGGCGGGCGCGGCTGGGCGATGCCGGCCGCCCTGGGCGTCGCGGCCGCCGTGGCCGTGGTCACGGCGGGGGCCGTCGTGGTCCTGCGGCGCCGAGCGGGCCGCGGCGGGGCCTGAGCCCCGGCGGCCCGGCCTCATCCGCGGGGCCGGGCCGCCTTCGCCGTCTCCGCCGCTTCCGACGCCTCCGCCGCCGCCGACGCGTCGGCCGCCGCCAGCAACGCCCGGCCGTGCGCCCGGGTCCGCTCCCGGGCGGCCTCCGGGTCGGCCGTCGCCGTCCAGGCCACGCAGTACATCAACAGCCGGCAGACGAAGTTGATCCACAGCAGCAGGGCCACCGGCGTGGCGAAGGCCCCGTACAGGCTCCGCCCGGCGACCGAGCCGAGGTAGGAGGCGAGCAGCAGCTTCAGCAGCTCGAAGCCGACCGCGCCGATCAGCGCACCGACCAGCAGGTCCCGGCGTCGCTGGCCGCTGATCCCGGGGAAGGGCGCCAGCAGGTAGGCGAAGAGCAGGGTGTCGCACCCTATGGCGATCAGCACGCCCACCCCGGTGAGCAGGTAGCCGCTGCCGAGGCCGATCTCGCCGGCGATCCGCCCGGCGAGCGTCGTCCCCGCGGCGGAGGCGGCCATCGAGAACAGCGACACCAGGCCGAGGCCGGCGAGCACCGCGACGTCCCAGGCCTTGCGCAGCACCGGGTTGGCCTCCTCCTCGGGCAGCTGCCAGAGGTCCCGGATCGAGGTGCGCATGGTGTCCACCCAGCCGAGGCCGGAGATCAGCAGCAGCGCCCCGCCGACCAGCCCGACCGTGCCCGCGTTGGCGACCAGCGACGGCAGGTCGAGCGCGTCCGAGATGCCCGGCAACTGGTCGGAGATGCGCTTCTGCAGGTCGTTCACCTGGCTGCCGCTGAGCGTCGCCACGGCGACCGCCAGGCCCACCGTCAGCAGCGGGAAGAGCGCCAGGAAGCCGAAGAAGGTGACGGCGCCGGCCAGCCGGTTGCCGCGGGCGGCGGTGAAGTACTCGTACACCCGGTACGGGCGGCTGCGCAGCACCCGGGCCACCAGCGGGCCGACGACCGGAAGGCGGGTCAGGAAGTCCACCCGACCGGTTATACCGGTCCGTCCCCCGAACGGCCGTCAGGCACGGCCTCCGGGCCGTCTCCGCCGCGGGGGGGACGGGCCTAGCGCTTGACCAGTCGGCGGGCCCGGGCGAGGGCCCGGACGGCCTGGTAGGCGCCGTAGCGGCCGTGGCTGAGCAGTTCGGTGCGCACGCCCTCCACGCCGGCCGGGGGGCGGTAGCCGGCCGGGCGCAGCCGGGCGCAGTGCGCGGCGGCGCGGCGGAAGTACTCGCGGCGGTCGCCGGGTGGGACGCGGCCGGGCTTGGCGACCACGGTGTTCAGGTGGTGCAGCATCTTCCCGTAGACGACCGGGCGCCAGCGGTCCAGGTCGGGGCGGCGGTCGAGGAAGGCGAAGACCAGGTCGTACTGGGCGAACACGTCGAAGTGCTTGCGGCTGGCGGTGGCCAGGATGTTGCCGCCCTCCTGGCGCTGGCGGTAGTGCACGCCGACCTGGTCGAGCAGGGTGATGCTGGCGGCGGCGAGCAGCGCCGGGTACGTCCAGGGGGTGTCCTCGTAGTAGCCGGCCGGGAAGACCAGCCGCTGCTCGGCGACGAAGGCGCGGCGGTAGGCCTTGTTCCAGACGACCTGGAGCAGGTCGAGCAGGTCGGGGCGGGCGGCGAGGTCGAAGACGTCCGGGGAGGCGGCGCCGAAGACGTGGGCCGAGGCGGCCCGGGTGATCCGGCCGTCGGCGTAGGTGCGGGCGTAGTCGTAGACCAGGACGTCCGGGTCGCCGGTGGCGGCGAGCCGGTCGTCGACGGCCTTCAGCAGGCCGGGGGTGAGGGTGTCGTCGCTGTCGAGGAAGAGCACGTAGTCGCCGGTGGCGACCTCCAGGCCGGCGTTGCGGGCCTGGCCGAGGCCGACGTTCTCCGGCAGGTGCAGCACCCGCACGCGGGGGTCGGCGGCGGCCGCCTCGTCCAGCAGGGCGCCGCAGCCGTCCGGGGAGCGGTCGTCCACCGCGATCAGCTCGAAGTCGGGGCCGCCCTGGCCGAGGACCGACTCGAGGCACTCGGCGAGGTAGTCCTGGACCTGGTACACGGGGACGATGACGCTGAAGCGGGGCACGGGGCCCAAGCGTAGTGGCCCGAAGGGGGCCCGGAGCCCGGAGGTAGGATCGGGGCGCACGTACGCACCGATTCCGATGTGCGGCCAGGCCCTCACCGGGCTGCCACGCTCCTCCCGAGAAAGGCCTGCGTAGCCGATGGCTCCCCGCCTCTCCATCGTCGTCCCCATCTACAACGTCGAGCGTTACCTCGTCGAATGCCTCGACTCGATCGCCGCCCAGACCTTCACGGACTTCGAGTGCGTCATGGTCGACGACGGTTCGAAGGACGACAGCGCGGCCCTCGCCGAGGCGTACGCGGCCAAGGACTCGCGGTTCCGGCTGGTCCGCCAGGTGAACAAGGGCCTCGGCGCGGCCCGCAACACCGGCATCCGGCACATCGACCCGGACTCCGAGTTCCTGTGCTTCGTGGACAGCGACGACTCGATGCCGCCGAGCGCGTACGAGTTGATGATCAACACGCTGGACGAGACCGGCTCGGACTTCTGCACCGGCAACGTGCTGCGGTTCCGCGCGGTGGGCTACTACCAGTCCGGCGGCCACGTGAAGCCGTTCAAGACGACCAAGCTCAAGACCCACATCACCGAGATCCCGGCGCTGGTCACCGACCGCACCGCGTGGAACAAGGTGTACCGGCGGTCGTTCTTCGACGCGGCCGGCCTGCTGTACCCCGAGGGCATCCTGTACGAGGACGCGCCGGTCAGCGTGCCGCACCACTACCTGGCCAAGAGCGTCGACGTGCTCTCCGAGCCGATCTACCACTGGCGCGAGCGCGAGGTCGGCGAGATGTCGATCACGCAGATGCGCACCAACCCCAAGGGCCTGATCGACCGGGTCACCTCCGTCGAGCTGGTCCGCGGCTGGCTGAAGAAGCAGACCGAGCCGCGCTTCGCCCAGTACCTGCGCTCCTACGACGAGAACACCCTCGTCGAGGAGATCCCGATGTTCTTCTGGTCCGTCGTCGACGGCGACAAGGAGTACCGGGACGCCTACGTCCAGCACGTCAGCCGGCTGCTCCGGGCGATCGGCCCCGAGCAGGTCCGCAAGCTGCGCGCCCCGCTGCGGCTGAAGTACCACCTGACCCTGGCGGGCCGGGTGGACGAGCTGGTCGAGCAGATCAAGTACGAGGGCGAGAGCGGCGGCGGCGTGCAGGCCCGCGGTCTGCTGCGCCCGTACGCGGACTACCCGTTCCTGCGCGGCGGGCGCAAGAGCGTGCCGGCCGGCGTGCTCAAGCTGGACAACTCGCTGGTCATGCGCAGCCGGCTGTACGAGAGCGCCTGGGTCGGCGGGAAGCTGCAGCTCACCGGGCACGCGTACCCGGAGCAGCTGGGCGCGGCGGCCAAGCACGACATGGTCCGCACCCTGGTGCTGCGCGAGGCCAAGGGCCGCCGGGTCGTCGCCGTGCCGATGAAGACCCAGTACAGCCCCGAGGCGACCGCGAGCTGCAACCACGACCTGTACAGCTGCGACTGGTCCGGCTTCACCGTCGCCCTGGACCCGAAGAAGCTCAAGCACCGCGGCCAGTGGAAGGACGGCCACTGGCGCGTCCTGGTGGCCGGCGCCGGCAAGGGCGGGGTCTACAAGGGCCGCGTCTCGGCCGGTTGGAGCGACACCGCGCAGTACGTCCCGACGCACTGGGTCGAGCCGGACGTGCGGATCGTGCCGTGGGTCCGGGACAACTTCCTCTACCTGCACGTGGAGACGGTCAAGGCGCGGGTGACCGGCCTGGCCGCGCAGGACGGCCGGGTGGAGGTCTCCGGCGCCGCCCGCTCCGGGGCGAACTTCGCCGGGGCCCGGCTGCGGCTCACCCACGTCGAGTCGGACCGCGAGCTGTCCTTCCCGCTGGAGCTGGGTGCTCCGGTCGGCACGCTCCAGCCGTTCACGGCCTCCTTCCCGGTGGCCGAGCTGACCGCCGTCCGCGAGGCCTGGGCCGAGCTGGACCCGCTGGCCGCCGAGCGCAGCCGTGACCGCTGGGACAGCGCGCTGCTGCTGGCCGACGGCAGCGTCGTCCGGCTGGCCTGGGACGACCGCAACGCCCCCGAGCCGCTGCACCTGCCGCTGGAGCCGCGGTCCTCGGCCGAGCCGCGGCGGGCCCTCTACTCCAAGCCCTCCCCGGGCGGCCACCTGCAGTTCTGCGACCAGTTGCTGCAGCCGCTGGTGGACGAGGTGTCCGCGCGCGGCGCCGACGGCTTCCTGCTGGCCGGCTCGTTCCCGCTGCCCGGTGCCCACCGCTGGGAGCTGGTGGTCCGGCACCACTGGCGCGAGGAGGAGCACGTCTACCCGGTGGAGATCTCGGACGGCCGGTTCCGCACCGCGCTGCCCGCCGTGCCGACCGCCTCCTTCGCCGGCCGGGTGCCGCTCGCCACCGGCACCTGGGCCGTCTCCTTCCGCCCGGTCGGCGTGTCGGCGGCCGAGCTGCCGAACGCGTCGGCGCTGATCGACCCGGCCTGCTTCGGCGCGCTGCCCCTGGAGGTGGAGTCCCGCGGCAAGCGGATAGTGCTGGAGCGCCGCTACCACGACGGGCTGTCGCTGGAGTCGCACTCGGCGCTGCTGCCCGAGGAGCGGGCCGGCTACCGCCAGCGGCTGCTGCGCACCGAGCACTACCCGGCCGCCCGGCGCCTGCCGGTTCGCGACACGGTGCTGTACAACGCCGGGCACGGCAGCGTGTACGCCGACTCGCCGAGGGCCATCCACGAGGAGCTGGTCCGCCGCGGCCTGCCGCTGGAGCACCTGTGGGGCAACGACGACCTGCAGGCCGACCTGCCGCAGTCGGCGACCTCGGTCCGGCTCTGGAGCCCGGAGTGGTTCGAGGCGCTGGCGACCGCGAAGTACATCGTGACCAGCACCCACCTGCCCGACTTCTTCGTCCGCCGACCCGGTCAGGTGGTCGTGCAGACCTGGCTCGGCACCCCGCTGAAGCAGATCGGCCTCGACTTCGAGAAGGTCTGGTTCACCGACTCCAACTACCTCAAGAGCCTGGCCCGCGAGGTCCCGAACTGGAGCCTGCTGGTGGCCGGGAACACCTGGTCGGCCCCGGTCCTCAGGCGCGCCTTCGACTTCAAGGGCGAGATCCTGGAGAGCGGCTCGCCCCGGAACGACCTGCTGTTCGCGGCCGACCGGGAGAAGACCGCCGAGCAGGTCCGGGAGCGGCTCGGCCTGCCCGAGGGCAAGAAGGTCGTGCTGTACGCGCCGACCTGGCGCGAGGACCGGCGGCGGCCGAACGGCGGCTACCAGATCGACCTGCGGATCGACCTGGAGGCGGCCAAGGCCGCGCTCGGCGAGGACCAGGTGCTGCTGGTGCGCCGGCACACCGTGATGTGCGGTCAGATCCCGGGCGCCGGCAACGGTTACATCTGGGACGTGGGCAGCTACCCCGACATGGCGGAGCTGCTGCTGATCGCGGACGTGCTGGTCACCGACTACTCGGCGAGCGTGTTCGACTTCGCCTCCACCGGCAAGCCGATGCTCTTCTTCACCCACGACCTGGAGCACTACCGGGACAACCTGCGCGGCTTCAGCCTGAACTTCGAGGCCGAGGCGCCCGGTCCGCTGCTGGCCACCTCGGAGGAACTGGTCGCCGCGCTCGGCCGGGTGGACGAGGTCGCGGCCGAGTACGCCGACAAGGCGGCCGCGTTCCGCGAGGCGTACTGCGATCTGGACGACGGCAAGGCCTCCGCCCGGGTGGTCGACGCGATGCTCCGCAAGGAGTAGTCACCCGCCACCGGTGAACACGCCACCGAGGCACTGAGGCACTGAGGCACCCGCGAGGCGCCCGGCGAGAACCGCGCCGGGCGCCTCGCGGCGTCCGGCTCCGCGTCCCTGCTCGCCGGACGAGGGGAGTCGGAGGCCGAGGGAGGGAAGGGCCGAGGGGGGAGGCACGCCGCGCGGAGGGCGGGGGGAGCAGGTCACGCGTGCCGCCGGCCGGACGGAAGCCGCGGAGCAACGGCCGGTGGCGCGTCGCAGGACCACGGGGGAAGGGCCCCGTCGGGCACCACCGCGCTCAGCGGTGCCGGGGCCGGGCGGCGGGGGCCGGCTCTCAGGAGAAGGCGTAGCTCCGCCAGGGCCGCCAGACCTCGTCCGCGTCGAAGCGGGAGAGGGAGAAGCCCGGGACGGTGAAGGACGCCCGGAAGCCGCGCGCCTGCTCGTACGCCTGGTCCAGGACGTCGTCCGGCAGGCCGTGCGCGACCGTCACGTGCGGGTGGTACGGGAAGGCCAGCTCACGGGCCAGCGGGCCGGAGCGGACGTCCGCCTCCAGCAGCCGGCACTCCTGCGCGCCCTCCTCGACCCGGACGAACACCACCGGGGAGACCGGGCGGAAGGTGCCGCCGCCGCGCAGCAGCATCCGGAACGGCCGGTGCGCGGCCGCCACCGCCGCGAGGTGCTCCTCGATCTTCGGCAGCGCCTCGGCGGGCACCTCGGTCGGCGGCAGCAGGGTGACGTGCGTCGGTATCGAACGGGCCTGCGGGTCGCCGTGCCCGGCCCGGGCGTCCTGGATCAGCGTCCCGTACGGGTCGGGCACGCTGACGGACACGCCGATGGTGACGACCTCCGGGAGGTCGTCACCACCGGGCAGGCGTGTGAGGGGAGTCACCGCTTGGCGGCCGGGAGGAAGCCGATCCGGTCGTAGACCGTCGCCAGCGTCTCGGAGGCGACCGCGCGGGCCTTCTCGGCGCCGATCGCGAGCACCCGGTCCAGCTCGGCCGGGTCGTCCAGGAAGCTGCGGGTGCGCTCCTGGAAGGGGGTCACCCACTCGGTGAACAGCTCGGCCAGCTCGGTCTTGAGGGCGCCGTACATCTTGCCCTCGAAGTGCGCGACCAGCTGCTCGACGGGCTGGCCGCTGAGCGCGGAGTGGATGCGCAGCAGGTTGGAGACGCCCGGCTTCTGCTCCTCGTCGTAGGAGACGACGGTGCCGGTGTCGGTCACGGCGCTCTTGAACTTCTTGGCGCTGGCCTTCGGGTCGTCCAGCAGGCTGACCAGGCCCTTGGGCGAGGACGCCGACTTGCTCATCTTGACGCCCGGGTCCTGGAGGTCCTGGATCTTCGCCGTCTCCTTGAGGATGTACGGCTTCGGGATCGTGAACGTCGGGGCGTAGCGCGAGTTGAAGCGCTCCGCGATGTCGCGGGTGATCTCCACGTGCTGGCGCTGGTCCTCGCCGACCGGGACGGCGTCGGCCTGGTAGAGCAGGATGTCCGCGATCTGCAGGATCGGGTAGGTGAACAGGCCGACGGTGGTGCTGTCGGCGCCGTACCGGGAGGACTTGTCCTTGAACTGGGTCATCCGGGACGCCTCGCCGAAGCCGGTGAGGCAGTTCATCACCCACGCCAGCTGCGCGTGCTCGGGCACGTGCGACTGGACGAACAGGGTGCAGTGCTCCGGGTCCAGGCCGGCGCCGAGCAGCTGGGCGGCGGAGATCCGGGTGTTCTGGCGCAGGGTCACCGGGTCCTGCGGAACGGTGATCGCGTGCAGGTCGACCACCATGTAGAAGGCGTCGTTGTCCTTCTGCAGGTCGACCCACTGGCGCACCGCGCCCAGGTAGTTGCCGAGGTGGAACGAGCCGGAGGTGGGCTGGATGCCGGAGAGCACCCGGGGACGGTCCTTGACCGGACCAGTGACCGCTGCGTTGACCATGCGGGCCATTCTTCCAGTTCCACCGGGCGCTCAGGAAACCTCCGCCCCCGCAGGCTCGGCGGGTGTGACGGCACTCACCCTCACCCGGGCGATCCGCCTGCCCTCCACCTTGGCCACCGTCAGCAGCACCGCCCCGCCGCCGCGCAGCGGGACGCGGGCCTGGTCGCCGTCCCGGGGCAGCCGGCCCAGCGAGGCGACCAGGCAGCCGGCCACCGTCTCGTACGGGCCCTCGGGCAGGGTGACGCCGGTCTCCTCCTCGAAGTCGCCGAGGTTGAGCAGGCCGTCCAGTTCGATGCCGCCGCCGGCCAGCCGGCGGGTGGTGGCGGTCTCCGGCCGGTCGTACTCGTCCCGGATCTCGCCGACCACCTCCTCGACCAGGTCCTCCAGGGTGACGATCCCGGCGGTGCCGCCGTACTCGTCGACCACGATGGCCAGGTGGTGGCCCTCCCGGCGCATCTCGCCCATCGCCTCCAGCACCCGCTTGGTGCCGGGGAGCAGCTTGACGGGACGGGCGAGGTCGCGGACCTTGACGGCCTGCTCGCCGCGGGCGCCGTAGAGGTCCCGGACGTGGACGAAGCCGACCACGGCGTCGGCGCTGCCCTCGACCACCGGGTACCGCGAGTGCGGCGAGGTCTCGGCCTGGTGCCGTACGGCGTTCAGCGGGCGCTCGGCGTCCAGGAAGGTCACCTCGGTGCGCGGGACCATCACCTCGCGCAGCTGGCGCTCCCCGGCGGCGAACACGTCCGCGATCAACGCCCTTTCGTCGCTGCCCAGTTCGGTGTTGGCCGCGACCAGGCCGCGGAGCTCCTCGGAGCTCATCGAGCCGCGTCCGGCCGCCGGGTCGCCGCCGAGCAGGCGGACCATCAGGTTGGTGGAGTGGCCGAGCAGCCAGATCACCGGACGCAGCGCCACGGACATCACGTCCACCACGGGCGCGGCGACCACCGCGATGGACTCGGCGCGCTGGAGGCCGATCCGCTTGGGGGTGAGCTCGCCGAGCACCAGCGAGACGTAGCTGATCACCAGGGTGAGGCCGACCAGGGCGACCGCGTCGGCCACGCCCTCGGACAGCCCGGCCCGGACGAACAGCGGGGCGACCTTGCCCGACAGGGTGTCGGCGCCGAAGGCGGCGGACAGGAAGCCCATGCAGGTCACACCGACCTGGACGGCGGCCAGGAAGCGGTTCGGATCGGCGGCCAGGTGGGCGGCACGGGCCGAGCGCCGGGTGCCGTGCCCTTCCAGCGCCCGGATCTGGCCCTCGCGCAGCGAGATCAGCGAGATCTCGGCGACGTTGAACAGCCCGCCCAGCAGGATGAAGACGAGGACGAGCGCGGCGTCCCCGAGGGTTTCGTTCACAGCGGGCCAGTGTAGGTGGCCGGTGCGGTCGAAGCCCCGGACACGGCGGCGGCCCGCCGCCTCCCGGTCGCGGAAGGGGCGGGCCGCCGGGACGGACCGTGCGGGCGGGGCTCAGATGAGGCCCAGCTCCTGGACCGCGTCGCGCTCCTCGGCCAGCTCCTTGACCGAGGCGTCGATGCGGGCGCGCGAGAAGTCGGAGATCTCCAGGCCCTGGACGATCTCGAACCTGCCGTCCTTGGTGGTGACCGGGAAGGAGGAGATCAGGCCCTGCGGGACGCCGTAGGAGCCGTCGGAGACGACGCCCATGGAGGTCCAGTCGCCCTCGGCGGTGCCGTTGACCCAGGTGTACACGTGGTCGATGGCGGCGTTGGCGGCCGAGGCGGCCGAGGAGGCGCCGCGGGCGTCGATGATGGCGGCGCCCCGCTTGGCGACGGTCGGGATGAAGTCGTTCTCCAGCCAGGCCTGGTCGCTGCCGACGGCCTCGAAGGCCGGCTTGCCGGCGACCTCGGCCTGGAAGATGTCCGGGTACTGGGTCGCGGAGTGGTTGCCCCAGATGGTGACGCGCTTGATGTCCGAGACCAGGGCGCCGGTCTTGGCCGACAGCTGGCCGACGGCGCGGTTGTGGTCCAGGCGGGTCATCGCGGTGAAGCGCTCGGCCGGGACGTCGGGGGCGTTGCGCTGGGCGATCAGGGCGTTGGTGTTGGCCGGGTTGCCGACGACCAGGACCTTGATGTCGTCCGCGGCGTGGTCGTTGATGGCCTTGCCCTGCGGGCCGAAGATGCCGCCGTTGGCCTGCAGCAGGTCGCCGCGCTCCATGCCGGCGGTGCGCGGACGGGCGCCGACCAGCAGCGCGACGTTGGCGCCGTCGAAGGCCTCGTTCGGGTTGTCGGTGATCTTGATGTCCCGCAGCAGCGGGAAGGCGCAGTCGACGAGCTCCATCGCGGTGCCCTCGGCGGCCTTGAGGCCCTGCGGGATCTCCAGGAGGCGCAGGTTCACCGGCACGTCGGCACCGAGCAGGTGGCCCGAGGCGATGCGGAAGAGCAGCGCGTAGCCGATCTGGCCGGCGGCTCCGGTGATGGTGACGTTGACGGGGGTGCGGGTCATTTCTACCTTCTCCAGCAAATCGCCAGGTGCCCCAGGCACACCGGCACTGGAGCCAGGATGATCTCTCGACATCGAGAGACCGGCGTCAGGTTATCGCAAAGCGAAGCGTACGCCGCGTGTGCGGGCGTGGCTGATGCGTCACAGAACAGACCGGAGGGGACGCACCGCGGCCCCCGTCCGGACGGGCGGACGGGGGCCGCGGCCGCGCGCAGGGCGGGCTCAGTGCTTGGGCCTGCCGATCAGCTGGCCGATGTTGTCGAGCAACGGGATCTCCAGCCACGGGTTCGGCTGCGCCACCAGGGTCAGCAGCACGATCGAGGCCCCCAGGAAGGCCAGCACCAGCACGTCGGTGAAGCGGCTGCGGACCGCCAACATCCCGACCTCGGGCAGCACCAGCCGCAGCACGGCGCCGAGCAGCACCCCGATGCCGAGGATCAGCAGCCCGTACTTGAAGCCGTCCTTGAAGTCGGCGAACCAGGTGACCGCGAGACCGGCCCCGACCACCGACAGGACCAGCGTTATCGGCCACTGCCGGACCGGCAGGGCGTGGTCGCGCCCGAGGGCGGGGGCCGCGCCCTCGGGCGGCAGGGTGCCGGTGGTCTTGACCGGCCTGCGCCGGGACCGCGCCGGTCGCGGTTCAGTCATGCTCGCCGTCCCTCTGGGGTCAGACGCCGACGCGGCGCTCGGCCGCCTCGACGATGTTGTTGAGCAGCATCGCGCGGGTCATCGGGCCCACGCCGCCGGGGTTCGGGGAGATCCAGCCTGCCACCTCGGCCACGCCCGGGTGCACGTCGCCGACGATCCTGCCCTCGCTGCGGCTGACGCCCACGTCCAGCACCGCCGCGCCCGGCTTGACGTCCTCCGGCTTGACCAGGTGCGGCACGCCCGCGGCGGCCACGATGATGTCGGCCTTGCGCAGGTGCGCGCCGAGGTCGCGGGTGCCGGTGTGGCACAGGGTCACGGTGGCGTTCTCGCTGCGGCGGGTCAGCAGCAGGCCGATCGAGCGGCCGACGGTGATGCCGCGGCCGACCACGACCACCTCGGCGCCGTCGATCTCGACGTCGTGGCGGCGCAGCAGCTCGACGATGCCCAGCGGGGTGCACGGCAGCGGGCCCTCGATGCCCAGGGCGAGCCGGCCCAGCGAGGTCGGGTGCAGCCCGTCGGCGTCCTTGTCCGGGTCCATCAGCTCCAGGACGGGGTTCTGGTCCAGGCCCCTGGGCAGCGGCAGCTGCACGATGTAGCCGGTGCAGGCCGGGTCGGCGTTGAGCTCGCGGACGACGTTCTCGACGTCCTCCTGGGTGGCGGTCGCGGGAAGCTCGCGCTGGATCGAGGCGATGCCGACCTCGGCGCAGTCCTTGTGCTTCCCGTTGACGTACCAGCGGCTGCCCGGGTCGTCGCCGACCAGGACGGTGCCGAGGCCGGGCGTGACGCCCTTCGCCTTGAGGGCCGCCACGCGGGCGGCGAGTTCGGACTTGATCGCGGCGGCGGTGGCCTTGCCATCGAGAATCTGGGCAGTCATGACCCCATTCTCCCGGATCGCGGCCGCCCTCCGTACCGGGGCCGCCCGGGCGACCGAACGGGTACGGAAGGTCCGCACCACATTGCGGTTGCGCCACAGTCTCGGCCCGGCCCGCGGAACCGGCTGGACACGGTACTGCCGTCCGGACGACGATATGCGGGCATCCCCTGCCGCGACCCGGCCCGGTGACGGGCCGACGGATCCCACGGCGGGGGCGTACCCGGGGGAAAGAGCCAGTGATCCGACCACAGCAGACCGAGCAGCCCGACCGCCACGGCGCCGTCCTCGCCGTGCCGCGCCCGTCCCGGCGCGTGCTCGTCCGTTCCTCACCGGACTGCTGAGCCGGCCCGCGCCCGTCACCGCCGCCGGGCTGTCACTGCGCTCCGATACCGTCCCGTTCCGTCGTCGACCCGACTCGCCGGCCGCAACCGGGTCCTCCGCCGTCCCGTCCCCGTGTCCCGTAACTGCCCGGAGGCATCCATGACTTACCCGCCCGACCCGAACAACCCGTACGGCCAGCCGCCCGCACCGGGCTACGGCTACCCGCAGCAGGCCCCGCCGCCGCCCTCCCCGGGGTACGGCTACCCGCCGGCCGCGCCGGGTTACGGCTACGCGCCGGCCGTTCCGCAGTCCATGCCGGGCCTGGTGATGACCGCCCGGGTGCTGCTGTTCATCGTGGGCGGCGTGCAGACGATCCTCGCGATCATCTACCTGATCATCGGTGCGGCCGCCAAGGACGCCACCAACACCATCAAGCACACGACGGACGACAACCCGTTCACCGCGATGGGCGACGCCGCCGCCGGCGTCATCATCGTCGTCGCCGTCCTGTTCGCGCTCTTCGCCGCGCTGTCCATCACGCTCGGCGCGAAGTTCGGCAAGGGCGGCAACACCGTCCGGGTCACCACCATCGTGTACGGCTCGCTCGGGGGCCTGGTCGGCCTGCTCATCCTGCTGGGCGCCATCTCGGCCGGCACCGCCGTGGGCCTGGTGATGGCCTTCCTGTGGCTGGCGATCAGCATCATCTGGATCACCGCCATGTGCGTCCGGGACGGCGTCAACTGGTTCAACCGGCCGCGCTACTGACCGGACGGCAGGACAACACGAAGCGGCCCGGCCCCTCCTCGGAGGGGCCGGGCCGCTTCGTGCACTCAGTGGAAGAAGTGCCGGGCGCCGGTGAAGTACATCGTCACGCCCGCCTTGGCGGCCGCCTCGACGACCTGCTCGTCACGGATCGAACCGCCCGGCTGCACGATCGCCTTCACGCCCGCGGCGATCAGGATCTCCGGGCCGTCCGGGAACGGGAAGAAGGCGTCCGAGGCCGCGTACGAGCCCGCGGCCCGCTCGCCGGCCCGCTCGACCGCGAGCTTGCAGGAGTCGACCCGGTTGACCTGGCCCATGCCGACGCCGACCGAGGCGCCGTCCTTGGCCAGCAGGATCGCGTTGGACTTGACGGCCCGGCAGGCCCGCCAGGCGAAGGCCAGTTCGGCCAGCTCGGCCTCGGAGAGCGCCTCGCCGCTGGCCAGCGTCCAGTTCGCCGGGTCGTCGCCCTCGGCGTGCACCCGGTCGGCGTCCTGGAGCAGCACGCCGCCGGAGATCGGACGGATCTCCTGGCGGTTGGCCGGGGGCTCCGGGGCGAGCAGCACCCGCAGGTTCTTCTTGCGGGCCAGCACCTCGACCGCGCCCTCCTCGTAGCCGGGGGCCACGACGACCTCGGTGAAGATCGGGGCGATCTGCTCGGCCAGCTCGACGGTGACCGGGCGGTTGACCGCGATCACGCCGCCGTACGCGGAGACCGGGTCGCACTCGTGCGCCTTGCGGTGCGCCTCGACGACGTCGGCGCCGATCGCGATGCCGCACGGGTTGGCGTGCTTGATGATCGCGACGGCCGGCTCGGCGTGGTCGTACGCGGCGCGGCGGGCGGCGTCGGTGTCGACGTAGTTGTTGTACGACATCTCCTTGCCGTGCAGCTGCCGCGCGCCGGCCAGGCCGCCCGTGCCGTCGCTGTACAGCGCGGCGCCCTGGTGCGGGTTCTCGCCGTAGCGCAGCACGTCCTGCCGCTCCCAGGTGCCGCCGAGGAAGCCGGGGAAGCGCTCGTCGCCGGGGGCGTAGCCGGCCTCGAACCAGGAGGCGACGGCCACGTCGTAGGCGGCGGTGTGGGCGAACGCGGCACCGGCCAGGCGCTTGCGGGTGGCCAGGTCGAAGCCGCCGTCCTGGACGGCCTTGAGCACGTCGGCGTAGCGGGCCGGGTCGACCACGACGGCCACCGAGGGGTGGTTCTTGGCGGCGGCGCGGACCATGCTCGGGCCGCCGATGTCGATCTGCTCGACGCACTCGTCCGGGGTGGCGCCGGAGGCGACGGTGGCCTTGAACGGGTAGAGGTTGACCACGACCAGGTCGAAGGGCTCGACGCCCAGCTCGGACAGCTGCGCGCGGTGCGACTCCAGCCGGAGGTCGGCCAGCACGCCGGCGTGCACCCGGGGGTGCAGCGTCTTCACGCGGCCGTCCAGGCACTCCGGGAAGCCGGTCAGCTCGGAGACCTCGGTCACCGGGACACCGGCGGCGGCGATCCGGCCGGCGGTGGAGCCGGTGGAGACGATGGCGACCCCGGCGGCGTGCAGGCCCTGGGCCAGCTCCTCCAGACCGGTCTTGTCGTACACGCTGATCAGCGCGCGACGGATCGGACGGATGTTCTCCGAAACGGGCGGCGTGGTGGAGCTCATGCCGGAATCCATACCTTTCGGTCCTCGATGCGGTGACCTTCGCGGGCCAGCCGGCCCACGACGTCGACGAGCAGCTTGCGCTCGACAGTCTTGATGCGCTCGTGCAGCGCGTCGCCGCCATCGGCGTGGTCGGCGTCGACGACCTCGACGACGCCCTGCGCGATGATCGGCCCGGTGTCCACCCCGGCGTCGACCAGGTGGACGGTGCAGCCGGTGACCTTCACCCCGTACGCGAGGGCGTCGCGGACGCCGTGGGCGCCGGGGAAGGCGGGCAGCAGTGCGGGGTGGGTGTTGACGATCCGCCCGGCGAAGGCCGTGATGAACCGGGGGCCGAGGATCTTCATGAAGCCGGCCGTGACCACCAGGTCCGGCTCGTGTCCGGCGACGGAGGCGGTCAGCGCGCGGTCCCACTCGGCCCGGTCCGGGAAGTCCTTCACGCGGTGGACGAAGGTCGGCAGACCGGCCTTCTCGGCGCGCTCCAGACCGGCGATGCCGTCCCGGTCCGCACCCACGGCGACGATCTCGGCGCCGTAGGCGGGGTCGGCGACGGCGTCGATCAGCGCCTGCAGATTGGTGCCGGAGCCGGAGACCAGCACCACCAGGCGAGCCGGTCCGGGCGTACGGGGCGGGAAGAGCTGGGCGGGGGCGGCGGCCACTGCGCGATTCTCCGTTGGTCGGGCGCCGTCCGCTGGTACGTCCACCGGCGGTGGGGCCACTACGAACGGCAGGTCGAGCGAAGGGGAACACCGGGGGAACCCGCCGCGACGCGGAGCCCCGGGAACCGATGTGAGCTGCTGACCGTCACCACGATAACGGCTGGTCGGACGGCCTCCGCACGGTCCGGGCAGCGCTACGCGCGTAGTTGAGACGGGGATCTCCTCGGGCCCGGGGCGCCCCGGTCGCGGACCGCCGCCGGGCCGGAACGCGACTGCCCGCCGGCCCGAGTGCGGGACCTCGCCGAGCCGGGGCCGGGACTCCCCGCCGGCCCGGGGGCACGGGCCCCCGCCGGGCGCCCGGACGGCTGCGGGATCATGGGGGGACGCGGAGACCGCTCCGACACGAGACCCTCCGCCCGGGCCCCGACCGAGAAGGAATGGCTGAACCGATGAGCAGCGGCGACGACAACGGCGAGCACAACCCCTTCGCGCCGCCGCCGGCGGACGCCCCGGACCAGCCGTGGCAGCCGCGCGGCGGCTGGCCCGGCCAGGGCCCGGGGGGCAACGGCGGCCAGGGCGGCGACGACCGCCCCCAGCTGCCGCCGCCGTGGGGACAGGGCCCCGGCGACGGCCGCCCCGGGCAGCGCCCGCCCGCACCGCAGCCGCCGCGCCTCGACCCGACCGACCCGACCCACCGCCGGGCCCGCAACGCCGCGCTGGCCGGGCCGTTCGCGCTGCTCTGCCTGTTCGCGGAGTTCCACTGGGTCGCGCTGCTGGTCGCCCTGCTCGCCATCTACTGGGGGGTCAGCGCGCTGCGGGCCAAGCGGCCGACGGCCGGCGCCGGCTCGACCGGCGCCACTGCGGCCGGGGCGGCGGCCTCCGGGGCCCCCGCGCCGAACCCGCTCACCCGGGCGCCGAACCCCCTCACCCCGGCCGCGCTCGCCGGGATCCTGACCGGTGCGATGACCGTCGCGATGGTCGGGCTGATGATCGGGCTCGGGGTCTACTACCAGGACTACGTGACCTGCGTCCAGGATTCGCTGACCACCGTCGGTACCGAGAACTGCGACCGGTACGCGCCGCAGTGGTACGTGGACTTCACCGGCAACGCCGAGTAGGCGGCTCGCCGACCGGGCGTCGGGCCGCAGGGGCGCGGGCGCCGGACTGAGGGGGCATCAGGCCGGGGTGGTGGCGGGCCGCGCGGGCGACGGGCTCAGCCGGTGGGGTCCCCGCCCGCCAGGCGCCGCACGAGCGCGTACGTACGGGCGCGCAGCCGCAGTGCGCTCCGGCGCGCGGGCGCCGAGAGCCGGGCGCAGGCGCCCACGGTGGCCGCCCTGGCCCGAGGGGCCGCCGGAGCGAGCGCGCGGTGGCGCACCAGCAGGGCTCCCGGAACGGCGACCAGGGCGAACCAGCCGGCCGCCGCCGGGCCCGTCCACCACGGCACCGGCCCCAGCCAGGCCATCCGCCCGCCCGCCAGCGCGCCGCCCGACAGCCGGCCCAGCACCGCCGCACCGGCGCCGAGCAGCAGCGCGGCCGCCAGCGCCGCCGCCACCGTCGCGGCGGGCGGCCAGGGCGCGCCCCGCCCGTCGACGCGCTCGCCGCCCGGTCCGTCGCCGTACCCGTCACCCCACTCGTCGCCGTCCCCGGTGCCGTGCGTCTCGCCGGGCCCGGCGCCGCGCGCCTGCGGGGAGGGCCGACCGGCCGCCGCACGGCCCAGCAGGACGGCCGGCACCACTCCCGCCAGCAGCGGCAGGGCCAGCGCCGCGAGCCGCCAGCCGCCCGGGCCCTCCTCGGGCAGCAGGGCGAACAGGGGGAACTCCGGCACCGGCCCGAGCTCCGTTCCGCCCGGCGACACCCGGGTGCCCGCACCGACCACGAAACCCGGGCCCAGCGCGTACGCGGAACCCCACAGCACCGCGTTCGGCAGCAGCAGCACGGTGAGCAGCAGCAGCCCGAGCAGCGCGGCGGGACCGCCCCGGAGCAGGGACATCCCGCGCCCGCCGCCGGTCATCGCGTCCACCACCGCCGCCACCGCGACCAGCGCTCCGCCCGCCGCGACCAGCCCCGCACCCGCCGCTCCGGCCGCCCGCCGCACCGCGGCCGAGCCGCCGGTCGGCCGCCAGCCCGGGGGCAGCCGGTCGAGCAGGGACAGCGGCAGGCCCTCGGCCGGGCCGGGTCGGGCCGAGCGGACACCCGCGGCCACCGCCAGGGCGGCGAACAGGCCGACCGCCAGGAGGTCCGGCAGCACCCGGCTGCGGAACGGGCCGCCGCCCGCGCAGTGCAGTGCCACCGCGACCGCCACCGCGCAGTAGCCCGACCACAGCGCCAGCGGACCGCTCCGGGAGGAGCGCAGCGCACGCCGGGACACCACCCCGGCGGCCGCCCGGTACAGCCGCACCGCCGCCAGGGCGGCGAGCAGCAGCGGGGTGACGGTCAGCGGGGCGTCCCCGCCACCGCGCAGCACCGGCGCGCCGTGCCCCAGCAACCAGAGGGCGCCCGCCAACCGGGTGGCGCCCGCCGCGCCCGAGTCGGCGTACGGTGTCACGATCCAGAGTCCGACCACCGGTACGGTGACCACCGCGAGGCCGACCAGCGCCGTCCGCACTCCCGTCAACAGGTCGGCCAGCACAGGGCGTCCGCCCAATTCGCCGGGCACTTCCAGGATCGGACGGCCCATCAGCTGTGTCATGGGGCTCATGCTGCCAAGGCGACTCGCCATGCTCCGTGAAGCGGCAAACCGCCGCCGTGTCCCAGATTATTGGCTTATGCGCCTTTTCAGACCCTGCCCCCAAGCCGCCGGAGCCCCGGCCCGGAGCGTCTGATGACCACGCCCCCCACCCGCGCCACCGACCCGCTGCGGAAGCTGACACCCCGTGAGGCCCAGGCCATCGCCCACCTCGCCGCCGGCCACGACCTCCAGCACACCGCCTCGGCCCTCGGGGTCACCCCCGGCACCGCGCGCAACTACCTCCACCGCGCCATGCGGAAGCTCGGCTGCCCCACCGAGTCCGCCGCCGTCGCCCTCATCAGGACCGCGCCCCCCACCGGGCCCGGCCGACGACCACCGGACGCACCCGCCCGGCCGGACGCGTCCCCGGCGGCCACCGGGGAACACGGCGGCGTGACGGCCGACCCGGCCGCGGCCCGCGACCCGTCCGCCCCCCGGCCCGGCGGGAAGGGGCGGCACCGCCGCTCCCCCGGTCGCGAGGGCCGGGCCGGCGGCGCGCCCACGCAGGAACGGACCCAGGACACCCGGACGGCCGCCCGGGCCGGTGCGCCGCCCGAGGCGCCCGAGACGCCCGAGACAGTTCATGAACCCCTGGGCGCCGGGACGGACACGGCCGCGGCCGCGGTCACGGAAGCGGGGACCGGCACGGCCGCGCGACAGCACGCGGCCGCACCACGGCACACGGCGCACTCGGCCGATCCCGGCGCTCCCACCGCCCGCGACGGGCGGCCGCAGCCCACCGCCGGGCAGGACGCACCCGCCGTCCACCCCGCGCCCGGCCGGGCCGCCGCCCCGGAGCGGCACGCGCCCGCGCCGCGGACGGCGACGCCGGCACCGGTCCTCCGGGGCGCCCCGGCGCCCTCCGCCGACCGCAGGGAGCGCATCGAGCTGGCGCTCACCGAGGCCGGGAGCGGGCGGGACCTCTCGGACGAACCCGCGCCGAGCTTCGACGACCTCTACGAGCAGACGTACACCCGGCTGGTGCAGCAGGTGTTCCTGCTGACCGCGTGCCGGCACCGGGCGGTGCACTGCGTGCGGCGGGCGTTCGGGCAGGCGCGGCGCGGCTGGGACGAGGTGATCCGCTCCGGCGACCCGGAGGGCTGGGTCCGGGTGCGGGCGTCCGAGCTGGCGCTGTCGCCGTGGCACCGGGGCGGGCCGCGACGGGCGCACGCGTGGACGCTGCCGCACCGGCGGATCAGGGTACGGCCGGCGAACGAAGCCCAGGCGGTCCTGCCGGACCACGACCGGCTGACCGACCGGGACAAGGCCCTGCTGAAGGCCCTGCGCCGGCTGTCCCGGCCGCAGCGGCGGGCGCTGGTGCTGCACGACGGGCTGGGGCTGCCCGCGGCGGCGATCGCGGTCGAGGTGGAGTCCACCCTGGCGGCCGCCGAGGGCCGGGTCTGGGCGGCCCGGGCGGCGTTGGCGCAGTCGGTGCCGGACCTGGTCGGGCCGGACCCGACGGCCCCCGGCTTCGCGGACGGGCTGAGCGGGCTGCTGCACCGGGCGGCGGTACGGGGGTGCCCGGAGCCGCACCGCTCGCCGGTGCCGGTGCTGCGGGCCCGGCACCGGTTGTCGACGGCGAGCCGGACGGGCGCGGCGGCGCTGCTGACGGTCGCGGTGGGCGGGGCGACGGTGGCGACCCTGGCCGGGCTGCGACCTGCGGCGCTGTTCCAGCCGAGGGTGCAGCCGACGCCCGCGCTGTGCGTGCCGGCCCCCACCGCGGAGGTCGAGCCGCCCGGAGTGCCGCTGCTGCCGGGCGGGGCGCCGAACGGCATCGCCAGTCTGTGGTGCAGCCCGGCGGCCGGCCTGGAGGCGGTGGTGGTGGACCGGCAGCCGCAGGCGGTGGCGCGCTGGGAGCTGCCGCCCTCGGTGGTCCAGGCGCCGCCGCCGCAGCAGGGCCCGGCGGCCTGTCCGCTGTGGTCCCCGCTGCCCTGCACGACGGGCCCCAGGCACTGACACCGCGGGCACCGGAACCGCGAGGACCGGAGCCCCGGCGCCGAAACGGCGAGCGCCCCCGCCCGGGAGGGCGGGGGCGCTCGCTGCGCCGGAGCGGGATCAGGCCTGGGCGGCGATGATCTCGCGGGCCAGGCGGGCGGTCTCGGACGGCGTCTTGCCGACCTTCACACCGGCGGCCTCGAGGGCCTCCTTCTTCGCCTGGGCGGTGCCCGAGGAACCGGAGACGATGGCGCCGGCGTGGCCCATGGTCTTGCCCTCGGGGGCGGTGAAGCCCGCGACGTAGCCGACGACCGGCTTGGTCACGTTCTCCTTGATGAAGGCCGCGGCGCGCTCCTCGGCGTCGCCACCGATCTCACCGATCATGACGATGATCTCGGTCTCCGGGTCCTCCTGGAACGCCTTGAGGGCGTCGATGTGGGTGGTGCCGATGACCGGGTCACCGCCGATGCCCACGGCCGAGGAGAAGCCGATGTCGCGCAGCTCGTACATGAGCTGGTAGGTCAGGGTGCCGGACTTCGAGACCAGGCCGATCTTGCCGGCGCTGGTGATGTCGGCCGGGATGATGCCGGCGTTCGACTGTCCGGGGCTGATCAGGCCGGGGCAGTTCGGACCGATGATCCGGGTCTTGTTGCCCTTGGCGCCGGCGTGGGCCCAGAAGGCGGCGGTGTCGTGCACCGGGACGCCCTCGGTGATCACAACGGCCAGACCGATCTCGGCGTCGATGGCCTCGACGACGGCGGCCTTGGTGAACGCCGGCGGGACGAAGACGACGGTGACGTCGGCACCGGTCTTCTCCATCGCCTCGGCGACCGAGCCGAACACCGGGATCTCGGTGCCGTCGACGTCGACCGTGGTGCCGGCCTTGCGCGGGTTGACACCGCCGACGATCTGGGTGCCGGAGGCGAGCATGCGGCGGGTGTGCTTCATGCCCTCGGAGCCGGTCATGCCCTGGACGATGACCTTGCTGTCCTTGGTAAGGAAGATAGCCATGGTGTGAAAGTCCCCTTCCTTACTTGTTGGCCAGCTCGGCGGCGCGGTCCGCGGCGCCGTCCATGGTGTCCACCTGCTGGACCAGCGGGTGGTTGGCGTCGGTCAGGATCTTGCGACCCAGCTCGGCGTTGTTGCCGTCCAGACGGACGACCAGCGGCTTGGTGACCTCCTCGCCCTTCTCCTCGAGGAGGGCCAGGGCCTGCACGATGCCGTTGGCGACCGCGTCACAGGCGGTGATGCCGCCGAAGACGTTGACGAAGACCGACTTGACGTCCGGGTCGCCCAGGATGATCTCCAGGCCGTTCGCCATGACCTCGGCCGAGGCGCCGCCGCCGATGTCGAGGAAGTTGGCGGGCTTGACGCCGCCGTGCTTCTCACCGGCGTAGGCGACCACGTCGAGGGTGCTCATGACGAGGCCCGCGCCGTTGCCGATGATGCCGACCTGGCCGTCGAGCTTGACGTAGTTCAGGCCCTTGGCCTTGGCGGCGGCCTCGAGCGGGTTGGCCGCGGCCTTGTCCTCCAGCGCCTCGTGCTCGGGCTGGCGGAAGTCGGCGTTCGCGTCCAGCGAGACCTTGCCGTCGAGGGCGATGATCCGGCCGTCACCCGACTTGATCAGCGGGTTGACCTCGACCAGGAGGGCGTCCTCCTTGACGAAGACGGTCCACAGGGTCTGCAGGACCTCGGCGATCTGCGGGGCGACGTCGGCCGGGAACTTCGCGGCGGCCACGATCTCGGCGGCCTTCTCCGCGGTCACGCCCTCGTTCGCGTCCACCGGGATCTTCGCGAGGGCCTCGGGCTTGGTGGCCGCGACCTCCTCGATGTCCATGCCGCCCTCGACGCTGGCCATGGCCAGGAAGGTGCGGTTGGCGCGGTCCAGCAGGTAGGAGACGTAGTACTCCTCCTGGATGTCCGCGGTCTGGGCCAGCATCACCTTGTGCACGGTGTGGCCCTTGATGTCCATGCCGAGGATCTGCTCGGCCTTGGCGACGGCGTCCGCCGGGTCGGCGGCGAGCTTGACGCCACCGGCCTTGCCTCGGCCACCCACCTTCACCTGAGCCTTGACGACGGCGCGGCCGCCGAAGCGCTCCGCGATGGCGGCAGCGTCTGCGGCGGTCTCGATGACATCGCCGTCAAGCACGGGCACGCCGTGCTTGGCGAAGAGGTCCCTCGCCTGGTACTCGAACAGGTCCACGTGTTTGTCCTTGTTCGTGGTCGCGGATTGTGTCTCTACGAGCGTGCCACGGCAGGATCTTCGCTGCGGGTCGTCGGGGCGGTGCGGGTACGCAGAGGTACGGCCTTGCGGCCCACACAGCCACGGGCGCACACGTCAATCAACACGCGCGTCACGTCCGTCTGGCAGGTTATCCCCGTG
Organism: Kitasatospora sp. NPDC048194; assembly: GCF_043202455.1. Lineage (NCBI taxonomy): Bacteria > Bacillati > Actinomycetota > Actinomycetes > Kitasatosporales > Streptomycetaceae > Kitasatospora > Kitasatospora sp. NPDC048194. The sequence goes on along the minus strand of NZ_JBIDAK010000013.1, from coordinate 105,011 downwards.
GGACGGGCCTGTTCCGCCCGGGGCCTGTCCGGCTTGGGTGAGAACCGTCACAGATCAGCCCGGACGCCCGGTCCGCCGATCGGGCGGGTTCACCCGCCCGGGTGAGGCCGTCACACCCCCCGTTCCGCCCCCTTGACCAGGTGCCACGGGAGCGGGCGCTTCTCGATCGCCGCCGCCATGATCTCGGGGAAGACGTCCGGGGTGCAGGCGAAGGCCGGGGCGCCGAGGGCGGCCAGCGCGGCCGCGTGGGCGTGGTCGTACGACGGTGCGCCCTCGTCGGACAGCGCGAGCAGGGCGATGAACTGGACGCCGGCCGCCTTCATCGCGGCGACCCGCTTGAGCATGCCGTCCCGAATGCCGCCCTCGTAGAGGTCGCTGATCAGCACCACGACGGTCTCGGACGGCCGGGTGATCCTCGACTGGCAGTAGGCGAGCGCGCGGTTGATGTCCGTGCCGCCGCCGAGCTGGGTGGCGAACAGGACGTCGACCGGGTCGGTGAGCTGCTCGGTGAGGTCGACCACCGAGGTGTCGAAGACGACCAGCCGGGTGTCCAGGGTGCGCATCGAGGAGAGCACCGCGCCGAACACCGCCGAGTGCACCACCGACGGCGCCATCGAGCCGGACTGGTCGACGCAGAGGATGACCTCCTTCTTCACCGCGCGCTGGGCGCGGGCGTAGCCGACCAGCCGCTCGGGGACGACGGTGCCGTGCTCCGGCAGGTAGTTCTTCAGGTTGGCCCGGATCGTCCGGTCCCAGTCGATGTCCCGCTGACGCGGCCGGTTCACCTTCGCGCTGCGGTCGAGGGCGCCGCCCAGGGTGGCCCTGGTCCGGTCGGCGAGCCGGCGCTCCAGGTCGGCGACCACCTTGCCGACCACGGCGCGGGCGGTCTCCCGGGTGGTCTCGGGCAGCGCGTGCTTGAGCGAGAGCAGGGTGCCGACCAGGTGCACGTCCGGTTCGACGGCCTCCAGCATCTCCGGCTCCAGCAGCAGCCGGTCCAGGCCGAGCCGGCTGATCGCGTCCTGCTGCATCAGCTGGACGACGGTCGACGGGAAGTACTCGCGGATGTCGCCCAGCCAGCGGGCCACCTGCGGGGCCGAGCCGCCGAGGCCGGCGCTGCGGCGACCGCCGCGCGGGGCCCGGCCGCCCTCCTCGGGAGCGCTCCGGTAGAGCGCGGCCAGGGCGCCGTCCATCGCGGCGTCGCGGCCGCGCAGGGTGCAGCCGGTGCCGTCGGCCTCGCCGCCGAGCACCAGGCGCCAGCGGCGCAGCCGTTCGTCGGTCGTGGGCGCTGCCATCTCGGCCTCCTGCTTCAGCGGTAACGCGGTGGTCGGGTGTTGCGGTGGGTGGTGCGGGTGGGCGGCGCGGCCGCCGGGTGCTGCGGTGGCGGGGTGGTGCGGTGGCCGGGTGGTGCGGTGGCCGGGTGGTGCGGGTGAGCGGTGCGGCCGGCATCAGGTGCCACCGGCGTCAGGTGTCGCGGCCGGTGGTCTGCCGGGGGATCCTCGGGCGGACGCCGAGCAGCAGGGCCACCACGGGGACGGCCGCTTCCGCGCGGTCCCGGTCCAGTTCGCCGGCCGTCCCGGACGCCGCCGGGGGCGCGCCCAGCGGGCCGGCCGCGACCCGGCCGCCGATGGTGGTGCGCACGCCCGCCTCGAGGCCGGCGAAGGTGCGGCGCAGCAGCGGCAGGACGTCGGTGAAGACCTCGCCGCTCACCCCCGTCAGCCACTCGTCCAGCAGGGCGAGCAGCCGGGGGTCGTGCAGCAGCAGGGCGCCGCCGCCGGTGAGGAAGCCCTCGACCCAGCCGGCCGCGTCGGCCGGGGCGCTGGCGACGGACAGCACCAGCCGCAGTCGGCGGCCGGCCTGCTCCGAGTCGAGCCGGCCGTCGTCCAGCAGCAGCCGGACGGCCCGGCCGCGCAGCAGACCGGGGGCGCCGGTGGCCGGTCCGCCGGACGGCTCGCGGGCGGCCAGCGAGCGCAGGGCGGCGGCCCAGCGGTCGGCCAGGCCGGCCGGGCCGACGCGGTCCGGTGCCCCCTCGGCGGCCCCCGGGCCGCCCGGCGTCCCCGGACCGGCCGCGTCCGCCGCCGGGTCGGCGGTCCCGCCCCCGGCGGAGGCCAGCAGGCCGATCGCGCCGTGCACCTCGTCGATCCGCACGCGCATCGCCGCCGCGCTCTCCGCGTCCAGGCCGACGCAGGCGGGTGGCAGTCCGACGCAGACCCGCTCGGCCAGGCCCGCCGCCGCCTCGGCGAGCGCGCCGTGGTCGGTGCCGCGCACGTCGCCGTAGCGCAGCGCGCGGACCAGCGCGGGCAGCGCGCCGGCCAGGTGGGCGACGTCGGTGTCCAGGGCCGCGCAGTCGGTGAGCACCCGCATCACGGCGGGCAGCGCGTCGGACAGCCCGGCCAGCAGGCAGGTCTCCACCAGCCCGGTCAGCTCGGCGAGTTCGCCGGCGGCGCGGGCGGTGCCGACCGCCTTGTGGCCGGCGGCCTCCTCGACCGTGGTGCCCCACTGGGCGGCCTCGGCGATCCGGACCGAGAACTCGGGCTGCCAGCACAGCCGCCAGCTCTCCCGGAAGGTGCCGGTGGAGGCCACCGAGGAGCGGGCGGGCACGCCCCACTCGATGCCGAGCAGCCGCAGCCGGTGCAGCAGCCGGGACCGGGCGGCGTCGGTGTCCTTGCGCAGGTCCAGGTCGAGGTCCCGCGGCGCGGCCGCGGGCTTGAGGCGCAGCGAGCGCTGCAGCCGGGCGAGGTCGCGCTGCAGCGGCACCGTCGGTGCGGCGTCGGGGACCTCGCCGAGTTCGTCGCCGACCACCAGGCGGTCCCGGACGAGCTCCAGGGCGACCTCCGAGCCCTCGCAGAGCACCGCGCGGACGGCGTCCAGGGTCTCGGTCAGCCCGGCGAGCGGACGGCCGCGCAGCACCGCGAGGGTCTCGGCGAGCCGGACCGCCTCGATGACGTGCGCGGAGGAGACCGGGTGGTCCTCGGCGCGCAGCAGCTCGGCGGCCCGGGTGAGCCAGCGCGGCACCGGGTCGCCGGTGGTGGTGAACAGGTGGTGGTACCAGCCGGGCGACTGGACGCCCGCGCCGTAGCCGGTGGACTGGGAGAGCCGGCGGTGCGTCCACGGGATCCAGGTGATGTCCGCCCGTACCTTCTTCGGCAGCTCGGCGAGCAGCGCCCGGTCGTGGGCGACGGTGGGCATCGCCGCCAGCGCGGGGACGTGGAAGGCCCCGCAGACCACGGCGATCCGGCGGTGGCCGGCCCGGCGGGCGGCGCGGATCCGCTGGCGCATGTGCGCCTCGCGCAGCCGGTCCCGGCGGGACTCGCCGAGCCCCTCGGCGCGCAGCGCGCCCATCGCCTCGGCGACGGCGGCGAACGGCGCCAGCACGTCCTCTCCCGGGGCGCGATGCTCGATGACGTCCTCCCACCAGCGCTCCGGGTCGTCGTACCCGGCGGCTTCGGCGAGCAGGGCCAGCGGGTCGGCGGCCGGTCCGCCGGCGCCGTCGGTGCCGCCGGTGCCGTCGGCGTCGGCGGTGCCGTCGGCACCGGTGAGCGGCTCGAAGCCGTAGCCGGCGGGCAGGTCGATGAAGTGGACCGGCAGGCCGTGCTCGACGCCGTGGCGGATCGCCACCCACTCGGGGGAGAACTCGGCGTACGGCCAGAAGGCGGCCCGCGCCGGGTCGTCCACGGCGTGGGCGAGCAGGGCGACCGGCGGGACGAGGTCCTTCCCGGCGGCGAGGTGGACGATGTCGTCGGCCTCCGGCGGTCCTTCGATCAGCACCGCGTCCGGCTGCCACTGCGTCAGCGCGGCGGCCACCGCCCGGGCCGAGCCCGGTCCGTGGTGCCGGATGCCCAGCAGGGCGACCTCGGTCATGCCGTCACCTCGCGGGCGGCGCGGTAGAAGTCCTTCCAGCCGTCGCGCTCGCGCACCACCCCTTCGACGTACTCGCGCCACACCGCCCGGTCGGCGACCGGGTCGCGGACGACGGCGCCGACGACGCCGTCCGTCACGTCTCCGGCGCGCAGCACGCCGTCGCCGAAGTGGGCGGCCAGGGCCAGGCCGTTGGTGACCACCGAGATCGCCTCGGCGGTGGAGAGGGTGCTGCTCGGGGTCTTCACCTTCGTCCGGCCGTCCACCGTGACCCCGGCCCGCAGCTCGCGGAAGACGGTGACCACCCGCCGGATCTCCTCGGCGCCGCCGGGCAGTTCGGGCAGCTCGAGCGAGCGGCCGAGCTGGTTGACCCGGCGGGTGACGATGTCGACCTCCTCCTCCAGCGAGCCGGGCAGCGGCAGCACCACGGTGTTGAAGCGGCGGCGCAGCGCGCTGGACAGCTCGTTGACGCCGCGGTCCCGGTCGTTGGCGGTGGCGATCACGTTGAAGCCGCGCACGGCCTGGGTCTCGGTGCCCAGTTCCGGTACCGGAAGGGTCTTCTCGGACAGGATGGTGATCAGGCTGTCCTGCACGTCGGCGGGGATGCGGGTCAGCTCCTCGACCCGGGCGATCCTGCCGTCGGCCATCGCCCGCATCAGCGGCGAGGGCACCAGGGCGTCCCGGCTGGGGCCGTGGGTGAGCAGCTGGGCGTAGTTCCAGCCGTACCGGACGGCCTCCTCGGGGGTGCCGGCGGTGCCCTGCACCAGCAGGGTGGAGTCGCCGCTGATCGCCGCGGCCAGGTGCTCGGACACCCAGGTCTTGGCGGTGCCGGGCACACCGAGCAGCAGCAGCGCGCGGTCCGTCGCCAGGGTGGTGACGGCGACCTCCACCACCCGGCGCGGGCCGATGTACTTGGGGGTGATCGCGGTGCCGTCGGGCAGCTCGCCGCCGAGCAGGTAGGTCGCCACGGCCCACGGGGAGAGCTTCCAGCGCTCGGGGCGCGGCCGGTCGTCCTGCGCGGCCAGTGCGGCCAGTTCGCCGGCGAAGGCGTCCTCGGCGTGTTGCCGCAGAACGTCGGTCATGAGGGCTCCTTCGGGTCGGCGCCGGGCACACGGGTGGCCCGGCGACGGGGTGATCGGGGGGAGCCAGGTCGGCGTCCCGGCCTGTGGGAACCACCCTGCAACGTGCCACTGACAACGCCCGGGCGGTGGCCGGCGGAGCGCGGAGGCGACGGCCGGCGGAGCGCGGAGGGGCGGCCGGCGGACGGCCGGTGGGGTGTCGGCCCGCGCACCGGACGGTCAGTCAGCCGCTGTCAGTGCCGCCGCCTACCGTCGGTCGCATGGAGGAACGCTGGAGCACCGAACACGTCCTGTCCCTGGCACCTGACGCCCCGTCGCGGAAGGCCGCAGGCAAGCTCTCGTCGCCCGCGCCGTGGTCCGGGACGGGCACCGACGGCGCCGCACTGTGGGGCGAGTGCCAGGGCAGCGGCCGGACGCCGTACCGCACGGTGGTCGAACTCGCCACGCCCGCCTACCAGTGCAGCTGCCCCAGCCGGAAGTTCCCGTGCAAGCACGCGCTCGGGCTCCTCCTGCTGTGGAGCAGCGCCGCCGAGGCCGTACCGGTCGGCGAGCCCGCCGGGTGGGCGGCCGAATGGCTCGCCGCCCGGCAGGAGCGCGCCGCGAAGCGCGCGGCGCCTCCGGCGGCCCCGGCGGACCCGGAGGCCGCGCGCCGCCGGGCCGAACGGCGCGGCGCCCGGGTCGCGGCCGGCGCGGCCGAGCTGCGGCTGCGCCTGGCCGACCGGGTCCGGCACGGCCTGGCCGACCAGTCCACCGCCGGGCCCTGGGAGGAGGTCGCCGCCCGGATGGTCGACGCCCAGGCCCCCGGACTCGCCACCCGCGTGCGCGAGTTGGACGACCTGCCGGAGGAACGGATGTTGGAGGAGTACGCCATGCTGCACCTGCTCGCGACCGCCGCCACCCGGGTCGACGAACTGCCGTCCGAGCTGGCCGCCACCGTCCGCGCCCGGGTCGGCTACACCCTGGACGCCGCCGAGGTGCTGGCCGGGCCCACCGTCCGGGACCGCTGGCAGGTGCTCGGCAGTCGGGACACGGCCGACGAGCGGCTCACCACCCGCCGGGTGTGGCTGCGCGGCGCCAAGACCGGCCGGCACGCCCTGGTGCTCGCCTTCGGCCGCCCCGGCCAGGCCCCCGACGTCGCCCTGCCCACCGGCCACCTGCTGGAGGCCGAGCTGGCCTACCACCCCGGCGCCCGCCCGCTGCGCGCCGCACTCGGCACCCGCTACGGCGCCCCCGAACCCGGCCCGGCCGCCGCACCGGCCGGGCTCACCGTCGCCGAGGCGGTGGCCGGGTACGGCACCGCGGTGGCCGACGACCCGTGGCTGGACAGCTGGCCGACCGTCCTCGCCGGAGTCGTCCCGGTCCGCACCCCGGACGGCTGGTGCCTGACCGACGGCCACCACACCGTCGCGGTCCGCACCTCGGCCGTCCCGGAGGCGGCGCTGTGGCGGCTGGCCGCGGTCTCCACCGGCCGCCCGCTGACCGTCTTCGGCGAGTACGGCCACCAGGGCTTCGCCCCGGTCACGGCCTGGCCCGCCGACCACCGCCCGGTCGGCCTCACCAACCCGTAGGAGGACGACGGAACATGACGACCATCCAGGACCCGTGGGAGACCTTGCGGACCAGCGCCCTGCTCGGCACCGACCGCCGGCCCGTCCCGGCCACCGCCCTGCCGTTCGCGGAGGCCGTGGACCCGGACGACCCGGCCACCGCGCTGCTGGAGCTGGCCGCGCTGGCCACCGTCCGCCGCCGGGCCGGGGCACTGCCCGTACCGGCCGTCGAACCGCCCGGCCCGCCCGCGCCCCCGGACACCCGCCCCGAACTGCCCGAGGCCGCCGCCCACCGGCTGGCCGTGCTGCTCGCCGGACGCTCCGGCAGCGGCGGCACCCTGGCCAACCTGCTGCCGCAATGGCTCACCGCCGCCCGCGCCCAGGGACTCCGGCCGCCCGCCGCGCTGATACCCGGTCTGCTCGACGCCGCCCGCGCACGCAGTGAACTGCGCCCCGACGCCGTCGCGTTGGCCGGTCCGCTGGGCCGCTGGCTGGCCGAGCAGAACCCCGACTGGCGGTTCGTGCTGCGCACCGCCCCGCCCGAGCCGACCCGGCAGCCGGAGGGGGCCGGCGACCACCGGATCTGGCACGAGGGCCTGTTCGCCGAGCGGGTCACCCACCTCACCCTGCTGCGCCGCAGCGACCCGGCCGCCGGGCTGGAGCTGCTGCGGAGCACCTGGTCCACCGAGCGCGCCGAGGACCGGGTGCTCTTCCTGGACGCCCTGCAGGACGGCCTCTCCCCCGCCGACGAACCGTTCCTGGAGGCCGCGCTCTCCGACCGCAGCAAGAACGTCCGGACCACCGCCGCCGAGCTGCTCTCCACCCTGCCCGGGTCCGCGCTGGCGCACCGGATGGCCGAGCGGGCGCTGGCCGCCGTCCGCCTGGCGGAGGGCGGCACCCATCTGGTGGTCACCCCGCCCGCCGAGTGCGACGAGCGGATGCAGCGCGACGGGATCGCGCCGACCTCGCCCACCGGGCGCGGCGAACGGGCCTGGTGGTTCGGCGAGGTGGTGGCCGCCGCCCCGCTCGCGACCTGGGCGCGGAGCACCGGCCTGAGGCCCGAGCAGTTGCTCGCGCTGCGGGTCGGCGACAGCGTGGACGAGACCAGCAGCAGCTGGGCCGACGACCTGCGCGAGGCCTGGGCCCGCGCCGCCGTCCGCCAGCAGGACGCCGAGTGGGCCCGCGCGCTGCTCGGGCCCGCGCCCGCACCGCCGGCGGCCCGCGGCACCGGGCGGGCCAGGGCCCAGCGGGTCACCGGGGCGCCGGCCAAGCTGCTGGCCGTCCTCCCGCCGGAGGAGCGGGCCGCCTGGACGGCCGCCTTCATCGAGGTGCACGGCCTGGGCGAGGCCTTCCAACTGCTCGGCGCCTGCGCCACCCCGTGGACACCGCCGCTGTCCCTCGCGGTGGTGACGGCGCTGGCCCGCGCCGCCGCCTCCGGCGCGTACCCGTGGAGCCACAGCGGGGTGCTCGGGATGACGGAACGCGCGCTCGCCCCCGAGACGGCCGACGCGGTGGAGGAGCTGGCCGCCGGGGCCGCGCCCGACACCGCCTGGTCGGAGACCTTCGCCCAACTGGCCTGGACGCTGCGCTTCCGGGCGGCGATGCTGGGCGAGCTGACGGCCCGACCGGCGCGGTGAACGGCCGAGCGGGCCGGTCCGCACAGGTGACCGGCCCGCTCGCCGCGCCCGAGCTCAGCCGCCCGCCGCGCGGGACGTCAGCCGGCGGCGCGCAGGTTGGCCTCGACCCAGGCCACCACGTCCCGGGTGGGCGTGCCCGGGGTGAAGATGTCGGCGACGCCCATCGCCTTGAGCTCGGCGATGTCCTCGTCCGGGATGATGCCGCCGCAGAAGACCTTGATGTCCTCCGCGTCGCGCTCCTTCAGCAGTTCCAGCACCCGCGCGCACAGCGTCATGTGGGCGCCGGAGAGGATCGACAGCCCGATGCCGTCCGCGTCCTCCTGGATCGCGGTGTCGACCACCTGCTCGGGCGTCTGGTGCAGCCCGGTGTAGATGACCTCCATGCCGGCGTCGCGCAGGGCGCGTGCGATGACCTTGGCGCCACGGTCGTGACCGTCCAGTCCCGGCTTGGCGACCACCACACGGATCGGCCCCGACACACTCATCACTGCCTCCTGGACCTCGTCGTCCACTTTCCGACCGGACCTAGTGGGCCCACGGGCGCGGTTGACGCGGTTAACGCTCGATAACCAACCAACCTGAGGGGAGATTAGCGCCACCCGGCCCGGTTGGCCGCGCCGCCTCCCAAGAGGAGGGCAAAGTCACAGCTTCAGGACTTGCTACCCGCGGGTAGAGCGGTCTCGGGCGCGCCGCGGCCCCGGGTGCCCCGGGCGACCCCTTGACAACCGGAGGTTTTTCCGGGGCGTCGGCCTTGGGACTACAGTCACGGCTGTTCACCCCGCGCCCGACGACGTGCCCGAGGCCCACCGAGGAGGCAGCCCCTGATGGCTCCCGAAGCAGCCGCCCGCCCGACCCGTGCGGAGCTGCGCCTCGCCGCCCGCGAGCAGTCCCGCGCCCAGCGCCGCGGCGCCGCCAAGGCGGCCACCCGGGCCGCACTGTTCCGGGTCGCGGTCCCCTCGGTCGCCGCGCTCGGGGTCGCCGGGGCCGCGGCCGTCACGGTGGTGCAGGAGCAGGCCGACCGGGTGTCCCCGCAGGCGGCGGCAGCCGACGCCCCGGACGCCGCGGCCGCCCGGCAGACGGCCCGGCAGGCCGTGGACGCCACCGACCAGACCCAGGCCTCGCGCGGCGACGCCCGTCAACCGCTGGCCGGCACCCAGCCGGTCGACGCCCCGGCGGCCGGCGCCCCGACGGCCCAGCCGACCCCGGAACCGGCCAAGCCCAAGGTGGTCATGCCCGTCGCCCAGCACGGCCTCGGCGAGTTGTTCGGCGCGGCCGGCACCCACTGGGCCCGGCGGCACACCGGCATCGACTTCCCGGTGGACGGCGGCTCCGAGGTCTACGCCGTCACCGACGGCACCATCCGCACCCAGTGGAACCCGTTCTACGGCTACATGTCGATCCTGAAGACGAGCGACGGCACCGAGGCCTGGTACTGCCACCTGCGCGCCTACAAGGTGCGCAAGGGCCCGGTGAAGCAGGGCGACGTGATCGCCTTCGTCGGCAGCAGCGGCAACAGCACCGGACCGCACCTGCACTTCGAGGTGCGGCCGCAGGGCGGCGGGCCGGTCGACCCGCTGCCCTGGTTCCTCGCGAACGGGCTCGACCCCCGCTAGGACATACCCGCTAGAGCTTCTCCACCGGGGCGTAGCGCAGCAGCAGCTGCTTGCGCCCCTCCGAGCCGAAGTCGACCGTGGCCTGCGCCCGGTCACCGACGCCGGTGACGCCCACCACCGTGCCCAGGCCGAAGGTGTCGTGGGTGACCCTGTCCCCGACCGCGAGCGAGACGACCTCGCGCTCGACGACCTTGCCGCCGCGCCGCGCCGACTGGCCCCAGCCCGCCTTCGGCGAGGCGGCCGCCGAGGAGGACCCGGCGGAGCGCGACCCGCCCGAGGAGGACTTGCCCCAGGACGAGCCCGAGGAGAAGCCGCGGCCGGCCGGCGCCTGCGCGGCGCCCGTCCGCTTCCACTCGACCAGCGTGTCCGGGATCTCCTCCAGGAACCGCGAGGCCGGGTTGTAGGCCGGCTGCCCCCACGCGCTGCGCAGCACCGAGCGGGTCAGGTAGAGCCGCTCCCGCGCCCGGGTGAGCCCCACGTAGGCGAGCCGGCGTTCCTCCTCCAGCTCCTTGACCTGGTTGAGCGCCCGCATGTGCGGGAAGATCCCGTCCTCCATGCCGGTCAGGAAGACGACGGGGAACTCGAGGCCCTTGGCGGTGTGCAGGGTCATCATCGTGATGACGCCCTGCCCCTCCTCGTCCTCGTCGGGGATCTGGTCCGAGTCGGCGACCAGCGCGACCCGCTCCAGGAAGTCGGCCAGCGAGCCGACCGGCGGCGCGCCCTCCTCCCCGGCGTCCGGTCGCTCGCCCGGGTCCTGCTCGTACTCCAGGGCGACGGAGGCGAGTTCCTGCAGGTTCTCCACCCGGGTCTCGTCCTGGGGGTCGGTGGAGGCCTGGAGCTCGGCCAGGTAGCCGGTCTCCTCCAGGACGGCCTCCAGCACCGCCGCCGGGCCCGCGCCCGACTCGACGACCTGGCGCAGCCCGGCCATCAGGGTGTTGAACTTCTTGACCGCGTTGGCCGAGCGCGCGGCCATCCCGTACGCCTCGTCCACCCGGACCAGCGCCTGGGCGAAGGAGATCCGCTCCCGCGCGGCCAGCGCGTCGATCATCGCCTCGGCCCGCTCGCCGATGCCGCGCTTGGGCACGTTGAGGATCCGGCGCAGCGGCACGGTGTCCTCCGGGTTGGAGAGCACCCGCAGGTACGCCAGGACGTCCCGGACCTCCTTGCGCTCGTAGAAGCGCACCCCGCCGACCACCTTGTACGGCAGGCCGACCCGGATGAACACCTCCTCGAACACCCGGGACTGGGCGTTGGTGCGGTAGAAGATCGCGACGTCGCCGGGCTTGGCCTCGCCCTTGTCGGTGAGCCGGTCGATCTCGTCGGCGATGAACTGGGCCTCGCCGTGCTCGTCGTCGGCGACGTAGCCGATCACCTTCTCGCCGTGGTCCCCGGCCGTCCAGAGCTTCTTCTCGCGCCGGTTGGCGTTGCGCTCGATGACGGCGTTGGCGGCGCTCAGGATGGTCTGGGTGGAGCGGTAGTTCTGCTCCAGCAGGATCGTGGTCGCGTTCGGGTAGTCCTCCTCGAACTGGAGGATGTTGCGGATGGTCGCGCCGCGGAAGGCGTAGATCGACTGGTCCGCGTCGCCGACCACGCACAGCTCGGCCGGGGGCACCTCGGCGAGCCGGCCGGCGGCGGGGTTCACGAGGTCGCCGTCGGCGGTGCGCTTGGGCGCGGCCGCGACGGACCCTCCGCTCAGCTCCCGCACCAGCATGTACTGGGCGTGGTTGGTGTCCTGGTACTCGTCGACCAGGATGTGCCGGAAGCGGCGGCGGTAGTGCTCGGCGACGTCGGGGAAGGCCTGCAGCAGGTTCACCGTCGTCATGATGATGTCGTCGAAGTCCAGCGCGTTCGCCTCGCGCAGCCGCCGCTGGTACAGCGCGTACGCCTCGGCGAGCTTCTTCTCCATCGGGTTGGCGGCCTGGTCGGCGAAGGTCTCCTCGTCGATCAGCTCGTTCTTCAGGTTACTGATCTTCGCCATGAAGGCCTTCGGCGGGAACTGCTTCGGGTCCAGGTCGAGGTCGCGGCAGACCAGCGACATCAGCCGCTGCGAGTCGGCCGAGTCGTAGATCGAGAAGCTGGAGGTGAAGCCCAGCTGCTTGGACTCGCGGCGCAGGATCCGCACGCAGGCGCTGTGGAACGTGGACACCCACATCGCCCGGGCGCGCGGGCCGACCAGCGCCTCGACGCGCTCGCGCATCTCGCCGGCCGCCTTGTTGGTGAAGGTGATCGCCAGGATCTCCCCCGGCTGCACCCCGCGCGCGCCCAGCAGGTACGCGATCCGGTGGGTCAGCACCCGGGTCTTGCCGGAGCCGGCGCCGGCCACGATCAGCAGCGGCGAGCCCGCGTGCAGCACCGCCTCGCGCTGCGGGTCGTTCATCCCCTCGAGCAGCTGCGCCGGGTCCACCACCGTCCGGGCGGCTCCGTTGCGGTACCAGGCGTCCCGCTCGGCCTCGGCGGCGCCGCCCGGCTCCTTGAAGGCGGTGGACCGGAACAGCCCCTCCGGGATGGCCTCCTCGTACGCGTCGTACGGCGCGTCGTCCTCGTACGGCGGGGGCTCCTCGTCGAGCGGGGCGGCGGGCTGCTTCGACCCGGCGGCGGGTGCCTCGAAACCGGGGAGCGGGAGGTCGTCAAAGAGGCTACTCATGGCACTGACGAGTCTATGGCCACCCGCGGACAAGCCCGCCCGGTCCGTGGAAACCGGCCGGACGGGCTCGCCCCGGTGCCCGCGGCGGGCTCAGACCAGGCGCCGCGCGGTGGCCCAGCGGGTGAGCTCGTGGCGGTTGCTGAGCTGGAGCTTGCGCAGGACGGCGGAGACGTGGCTCTCGACGGTCTTCACCGAGATGAAGAGCTGCTTGGCGATCTCCTTGTAGGCGTAGCCGCGGGCGATCAGCCGCAGCACCTCGCGCTCGCGCTGGGTGAGGCGGTCGAGGTCCTCGTCCACCGGCGGGGTGTCGGTGGCGGCGAAGGCGTCCAGGACGAAGCCGGCCAGCCGGGGCGAGAAGACGGCGTCGCCGTCGGCGATCCGGAAGATCGCGTCGACCAGGTCGGTGCCGGTGATCGTCTTGGTGACGTAGCCGCGCGCCCCGCCCCGGATGACGCCGATGACGTCCTCGGCCGCGTCCGAGACGGACAGCGCCAGGAACTTCACCCCGCCCTGCTCGCCCATCAGTCCGGCCGAGCGGCGCAGCACCTCGACGCCGCCGCCGCCGGGCAGGTGCACGTCGAGCAGCACCACGTCCGGCCTGGTCTCGGCGACCACCCGGACCGCCGAGTCGACGTCGTCGGCCTCGCCGACCACGTCGATGCCGGTCGCCTCGGTACGGCCGATCTCGGCCCTGACCCCCGTCCGGAACATCCGGTGGTCGTCCACCAGGACGACCCTGGCCGTGCGCCCCCCGCCTTCGGTCGGGGGGACCCCGGCCGGCGCTGCCTCAGTCATTCGTTCTCTCCATCTCCAGCTCGACCTCGGTGCCGCCGCCCGCCGCCGGCCGCACCCGGGCGGTGCCGCCGTTGCGCTTCATCCGGCCGATGATCGACTCCCGTACGCCCATCCGGTCCTCGGGCACCGTGTCGGGGTCGAAGCCGGGGCCGTGGTCGCGCACGAACACCGACACCGTCCTCCCCTCCACCTCGGCGTAGACCTGGACCGGTCCCCCGCCACCGTACTTGGCCGCGTTGACGGTCGCCTCCCTCGCGGCCTGCATCTGTGCCGCGATCCGCTCGTCCATCGGGCAGTCGCCGACGATGACCAGCTCGACCGGGACGCCGTGCCGGTCCTCGACCTCGGCGACGGCGGCGCGCAGGGTCTCCGCCATGGTGTCCGGCGCGGCCTCGGCGGCGGCCTCCGGCCGGTACAGCCACAGCCGCAGCTCGCGCTCCTGGGAGCGGGCCAGCCGCAGCACCTCCTTGGGGTCCTCGGCCCGACGCTGGATCAGGGTCAGGGTGTGCAGCACCGAGTCGTGGATGTGCGCGGCGATCTCGGCCCGCTCCTGGGCGCGGATGCGGGCGGTGCGCTCGGCACCGAGGTCCTGCCACAGCCGCAGGCCGTACGGGCCGAGCAGGACCAGCACCCCGGCGAGCACCGCGAGCGAGGCCTCGATCACCGAGCCGAGCGTGGAGCCGCTGCCCTGCATGGCCAGCAGCGCGATGGTGCCGGCCATCGCGAGCAGCACGCCGGCGCCGACGCGGGTGTAGGCGCCGCGGCGCTTCTCGCCCTCCTCGATGCCGAACCAGCGCTGCCAGCGCGAGTCGTCGGCCTGCCGCCAGACCAGCGCGACGCCGACCCCGATCGCCAGCAGCGGCCAGGTGTAGGGCTTGGCGGTCTGCCAGCCGAGCACGTTCAGCAGGGCGATCAGCCCGATCACGACCATGACCAGGGCGGCGAGTTGGCCGAGGCCGCCCTGCCCGCTCCGCGCGGCCGGCCGCAGGGCGGCGGCTCCGGCGCCCGCGGCGGTCACGGTGGTCCCCGCGGTCTCGGTGGTGCCGGCCGTCCCGGTGGTGCCGGCCGTCCCGGTGGTGCCTGCGGTCCCGGGCGCCGCACCGGCCTCGCCGCCGGCGGCGGGGGGAGCCACCGGCTCGCCCTGGAGGGCGTGCTGGAGCAGTTCGCGCAGTCGGCCGACCCAGCCGCGGCCGGGCTTGGACAGCCGGGTGCCCGGCCGGAGCCAGGGCGAGGTCGGGATGTAGACGCCGTTGACGTTCACCCAGTGGGTGCCACCGCGCTGCGAGGGCTCGCCGATGCCGATCGGCACCACGAACCAGAACGCGGCGTACAGCAGCGCGCCGATGCCCTGCGCGAAGAACAGCAGGACGAAGGCGAGCCGGACCCAGCGCACCGGCAGCCCGAGGTGCACCGCCAGACCGTGCGCGACGCCGCCCAGCATCCGCCCCTGCGGGCTGCGGTAGAGCCTGCGGTACGGCGGCCGCCCGCCGTCGGGCACGGTCGGGTCACCGCCGGCCGGCGCAGCTGCGTCGGGGGCGAGGGATCGGGGGTCGGTACCGGGTGCTGCCACGCCACCGATGGTTCCACGCGCGGACGGCCGGGCGCATCAGGGTGTGCCCCTGGCCGGTATCAGGGACAAGTCAGGGTACGGGCAGGGCCGGGCCCGGTTGGGCCGGACCGGCCCCTGCCGGAAGGATGGAGCCCATGACCGAGGACCACCGCATCCAGGAGGCCGGGCCCGCCGCCCCGCCGGAACCGGAACGCCCGCCGCTGACCCGGACCGAGCACCACCGGGTGGTGGCCGGCGTCTGCGGCGGCCTCGGGCGGCACCTGGACATCGACCCGGTGGTCTTCCGGGTGGTCACCGTGGTGCTCTGCCTCTCCGGCGGCCTCGGACTGTTCCTGTACGGCCTGGCCTGGCTGATCGTCCCCACCGAGGGCGCCGCCGACGGCAAGGGCCGGGGGGCGCGGACCGAGCTCCAGCGGGTGCTGACCGGCCGGGTCGACGGCCAGTCCGTGGGGGCGGTGCTGCTGACCGTGATCGGCACCGGGGTGTTCTTCTCCTCGATGGGCGACGGCGACCAGCTGTTCCCGCTGCTGCTCCTCGGCGGCCTGGTCTTCCTGGCGGTGCGCTACGACCCGGACCGCCGCCGCGGCCGGATCCGCGGGCGCCGGCGCGGCGGACCGTACGACCGCCACTTCCCCGGGGCCGAGGACCACACCTGGCCGGGCCCCGGACAGGACGACGCGGCCCGCGCCCGGCACGCCGCCGACCAGGCCGCCGGCACCGTCCCCGCCGACTCCCCCGTCCCCGGCCCGAGCGGCTACCTGTGGGATCCGCGCCACCCCGAGCGCAACCCGTACGGCGCCACCGCCCCGGCCTCCTCGGCCACGCCTGCCTGGGGGACACCCCGGCCGGAGGCCGGAGGGGGCACGAAGCTGCCGCCGCCGGGCAGCCCGGCCCAGGCCTGGTGGCAGCGCGCCGACCTGCCGGAGGGCGATCCGCTGCGCAAGGGCCGCCCGGACGGCCGCCGCGAGCCGGCCGCCGTCCGGCACCCCAAGGAGCACTCGGCGCTCGGCTTCTTCGGCCTCCTGCTGGCGATCGGCGCGGCGACCGCGGTCTGGTCCGCCTCGGTCGGCCACACCGACGTCACCAGGCTGAGCACCGTCGTCCTGGCCACCGGGCTGCTGGTGATCGGCCTGACGCTGCTGCTGGCGGCGAAGTTCGGCAAGGCCCGCAAGCTCGCGGTGCTGGGCCTGCTGGTCACCCTGGCGCTGGCCTTCGTCGGCCGTACGCCGCACGCCGTGCAGGACGCCATCGGCGACCGCTCGTGGACGGTCGCCTCGGCGGCCGACCTGAAGGACCGCTACAACCTGGGCGCCGGCGACATCCGGCTGGACCTGGCCGGGCTCGACCCCGCCGGGGGCTCCCTGGCGACCAGGGTCGACCTCGGCGCCGGCCAGCTGACCGTCACCCTGCCGCCGGACGTCACGGTGAACCTGGTGGCCCGGGTCGGCGTCGGCAGCATCAACGTCCCCGGCGACCACAACAGCGGGACCGGGCGGCACACCTACCTGCTCAGCCCCCCGGTCGGCCACGCCTCCAAGGGCACGCTCGACCTCCAACTCGGCATCGGCATCGGCGACATCAAGGTGGTCCAGCAGTGAGGAAGCACCGGCTCGACCTGTTCTCGCTGATCGCGGGCGCCCTGTTCACCGCGATCGCCGTGCTCTACCTGGTGGCGGCGCTCGACGACCGGACGGTGAACGGGCGGATCGTCGTCCCGGTCGCCTTCATCGTGCTGGGCGTCGGAGGCCTGGCCGGCGCCGTGGCCGCGGTGGCCCGGCGCAACCGGCCCGACCGCGACGGCTGAGCCGTGCTCAGCTCTGCAGCGGGCCCAGGGTCAGCTTGTCGCCGTCCTTGCGGACGGCGTACCTGGGCAGCGGTTTGACCGCCGGCCCGTTGACCACCGCGCCGGTGGCGGCGTCGAACCGGGAGCCGTGGCACGGGCAGTACAGCTGCCCGTTCTTCGGTGCGTCCACCGCGCAGCCGGAGTGGGTGCACACCGAGGAGAAGGCGCAGTACTGGCCGGCCTTGGGCTGCACGATGTAGACGGCGTCCCCGGTGGCCGGGTCCTTGACCTGCGCCGAGCCGCCGACGGGCACGCTCGCCGCGGCCACCGAGGGGGCCGGCGCCGTCGCGGCGGGGGTCGGGGCCGCGGACTGCTTGGGGGCGGCCTGGTCCTTCCGGCCGAAGGTCCGGGTGAGCGAGCCGGCCAGCAGGCCGGCGCCGCCGATCGCGACCGCCGCGATCCCGCCGTCCACCAGCGCCCGGCGCCTGACGTGGTCCTCGGCCAGCCCGCGCGAGCGGTCCCGCCGGGCCCGGCGGGCCAGGTAGCCGTCCACCGACAGGTACGGCGTGCCGGCCAGCAGCAGCGGCGTCCAGGCCATCAGGTAGGCGAGGTCGTTGCCGAGGTAGTACGGCGAGACGCCCCAGCTGACGGTGAGCCAGAGGCTCAGGTTGATCAGCGCGCCGCCGAGCGCCGCGACCCGCCCCCAGAGGCCGAGCAGGGTGCCGAGACCGACCGCCAGCTCGCCGAAGGCGATCGCGAGGGCGGACAGGGTGGGCGCGTCGAGGGCCGGGCCGAGCAGGAAGGAGATCGGGCTGCCGCCGGCCCGGGCCGCCCGGGTCTGGGAGACGAAGGAGGCCGGATCGCCCGCGCCGGCCAGGAAGTGGGCGTCGGAAAGCTTGTCCAGGGCCGCGTAGACGAAGGTGACGCCGAGGAAGAGCCGCAGCGGCAGCAGCGCGTACGTGGACGCGAACGCCCGTCGCTCGGCCGCCCGGTCGGCCCGGTCGGCCCGGCCCGACGCGTCCCCGTCGGTCACCACGGAGTTGCTGGCCTCCGACATCCCTCACACCTTCCTTCACGGCCTGCCACTCCCTGACAGGTCCGGTCCGCATTCTGCCCGCTCCTGCTCGCTTTCGGTGGGAGGTCCCACCCCGGGGGCTGGAGGTCCCCACCCGGGAGCAGGAGCTCCCGCCCCGGAGGAACGAACGGCCGCGCCGCCGCTCCCCTGTACGGGAACGACGGCGCGGCCGTTCAGCACCGGCTCAGCGGTGCGGAGTTCTCACTCCCACTCGATGGTGCCCGGCGGCTTGCTGGTGACGTCGACGACGACGCGGTTCACGTCACGGACCTCGTTGGTGATCCGGGTGGAGATCCGGGCCAGCACGTCGTAGGGCAGGCGCGACCAGTCGGCGGTCATCGCGTCCTCGGACGAGACCGGGCGCAGCACGATCGGGTGGCCGTAGGTGCGGCCGTCACCCTGCACGCCCACGCTGCGGACGTCGGCGAGCAGCACGACCGGGCACTGCCAGATCTCGCGGTCCAGACCGGCCGCGGTCAGCTCCTCGCGGGCGATCGCGTCGGCCTCGCGGAGCAGGTCCAGACGCTCCTTGGTGACCTCGCCGACGATCCGGATGCCCAGACCCGGGCCCGGGAAGGGCTGGCGCTGGACGATCTCCTCCGGCAGGCCCAGCTCCTGGCCGACCATCCGGACCTCGTCCTTGAACAGCTTGCGCAGCGGCTCGACCAGCTGGAACTGGAGGTCCTCGGGCAGGCCGCCGACGTTGTGGTGGGACTTGATGTTGGCGGTGCCGGTGCCGCCGCCGGACTCCACCACGTCCGGGTACAGGGTGCCCTGGACCAGGAAGTCGACCGACTCGCCGTGCTCGCCGGCCTCGGCGACGATCTCGGCCTGGGCCTGCTCGAAGACCCGGATGAACTCCCGACCGATGATCTTGCGCTTCTCCTCGGGGTCGGTGACCCCCTTCAGCGCGTCCAGGAAGCGCTCGGAGGCGTCGACGACCTTCAGCTGGACGCCGGTGGCGGCCACGAAGTCCTTCTCGACCTGCTCGGTCTCGCCCTTGCGCATCAGGCCGTGGTCGACGTAGACGCAGGTCAGCCGATCGCCGATGGCCTTGTTGACCAGGGCCGCGGCGACCGCGGAGTCCACGCCGCCGGACAGGCCGCAGATCGCGCGCTTGTCGCCGACCTGCTCGCGGATCAGGGCGATCTGCTCCTCGACCACGCTGCCGGTGGTCCAGGTCGGGGCGATGCCGGCGCCGCGGTAGAGGAAGTGCTCGAGGACCTGCTGGCCGTGGTCGGAGTGCAGCACCTCGGGGTGGTACTGGACGCCGTACAGGCGGGCCTCGTCGTTCTCGAAGGCCGCGACCGGGACCACGTCGGTGGAGGCGGTGACGGTGAAGCCCTCCGGCGCGGCGGAGCAGGCGTCACCGTGCGACATCCACACCGAGTGCTGCGCGGGAACGCCCTCGAACAGGGTGGAGCCGCTGCGGGAGACGGTCAGCGGGGTGCGGCCGTACTCGCGGGCACCGGTGTTGTCGACGGTGCCGCCGAGGGTCACGGCCATCAGCTGGAAGCCGTAGCACATGCCGAAGACCGGGACACCGGCCTCGAAGATCGCGCGGTCGATCTGCGGCGCGCCCTCTTCGTAGACCGACGACGGGCCGCCGGAGAGGATGATCGCCTTGGGGTTCTTGGCGAGCATCTCGGCGACCGGCATGCTGCTCGGCACGATCTCGCTGTAGACCCGCGCCTCACGCACCCGACGGGCGATGAGCTGGGCGTACTGGGCACCGAAGTCGACCACCAGCACGGGGTCGTTGTCCGGCGCGGACTGGACGGGAATTGCAGAGGACACAGACGGCCTTCCGGCAGCGGTATCGAGGTGTCGCGCTGAACCGCGCCCCGGCAGGGGCTGCGGCGGCGGACGGGTGTGGGGTGTCTGGACTCCGATTCTACCGGGCTGTCCGGTTTCACTCGTCTGCCCGTCCAAAGGACCGTGACCGGTCGGGCCCCCGGTTCGTTGCTTCTGACGACCGCACGGCCGCGCCGCGTCCGCCAGACGCGCCGCTCCGCCCCCGCCGGGGGCACCAGCCGTACGGGCTGCACGACCACGCGTGGAGCTTCACCCCAGTCCACCGGCGCACGAGGCGCCGCCGCCCCGGCCCGGCCGGGGAGCGCGGCTCCGTGGGACCGTGCGCGGGTGCCGCGGCCGGCCAGCAGGGGACAGCGACCCCGGCCGCGACTGGGCCGACAGGTGGGGCGGCCGGCCCCCGGGGACGCCCGGGGCCGGCCGTCGCACCGATGGTTCACTCCGGGCACACCCCGGGCGCACCACCCCTCACCCCTCGCGCGCCGCTACGCGCGTCCCCGTGCGCCGCAACCGCTTCGACCACTACTCACCGTGATCATTCGGAGCGTAGTCCGCCGTAAATGGGCCGTACCGAAGTGTGCCGAACCGGTTGCAGAGCACGCCCTCCGTCCAGCACGATGCTCCGTGTGAACGGTTCTCCCGGCGGCCGGCAGGCACATCGCGGAGACCGGGACCACCGTCTCCGCCGTGGCCCCGCACCGGGGCGACAGCGGTCCTCACTTCACGCTCCGTGAGCGCGGGCCCGGCGCACGCCAGGCGCCGACCCGCCGCCGCACGGAAGTGCGCGCCCCGCCGCGCCGGCCACCCACGCCGGAGCCGCGCGGACGCGACCCCGGACCAACCGACACGACGGCGCTCCTCCCCCGGCGCCGTCACTCCAGCACCGGCGCCGCCCTGACGCCAGTGCTGAGCGACAAAGGGCCCCGTTCCCCCGCGGGGCCCTTTGCCCTTTTCCGCCACCGGCGCCGGACGGTCAGCGGGTCAGGACCGGCTCCTGCTGCTCCCGCTCGGGCCCCTCGCCCTCCGCCCGGGCCGCGGGCACCGCGGCGGCCACGGTCGCGGCCAGGGCCACGGCTTCGGCCCGGCGCGCGTCGAACGCGTTCAGCCGCTTGATCACCTTGCGGCCGAGCTTCTGCATCGGCATCTCGACCAGGGTGTAGAGCAGCTGGCTGGCCACCAGGACGCAGGCCAGGTAGCCGAGGACCCAGACGACCTTCTGGGAGGCGGGGCTGGCCACCGTCGGGTGGGTCAGGAGCGGGCCGTCCACCGCGTACAGCACCGGGACGTGCACCAGGTACATCGAGAAGCTGATGGCACCGAGCCAGGTCAGCGGCCGCGGGAACCGGCGCTTGCGGAACAGCATGGCGACGCCGAAGGTGGCCCAGGCCAGCACGTAGGAGTTGCACCAGGCCATCCAGCCCGAGGTCCAGGTCGCCTCGGCGTTGGCGCCCCGGTTGTACAGCCACCCCACGAGGACGCCGGCGGCGACGACGAACCCGCAGACGAGCCACCCCTGGAGCCGGTCGATCTGGCCGTTCTCCGCCCGGTAGACCACGGTGCCGGCGAACATCGTCGCGAAGACCATGAAGGTCTCGAAGCCGATCGCCCGGCCGTTCTGGAAGGCCAGCACCACGCCGACGACGCCGAGCAGCAGCGCACCGGTGCGGACCAGCTCGGTCCGGCCGGTCATGATGAAGACGAGGGCCGAGCCCACCAGCAGGGCGACCGCCATCACCAGGTGGGTGGTCGCCGCCGGGCCGGTGGACAGCCCGTGCTGGGTGAGGGTGACCCCCAGCAGCAGGGCGCCGGCGGCGAGCCCGACCGCGATCCCGCTGGTCCGGCGGTGCCAGCCGCGCACGAACAGGGCGGTGACCATGAAGTAGAAGACCATCTCGAAGGAGAGGGTCCACATCACCCGCAGCGAGTTCGGCTGGCCGAGCATGTCCTGGAGCATCATGGCGTTCGCCGTCAGCACGGTCGGCACGTGCGGCACGTTGAGGAGCAGCACGGGCATGTGCTCGTCCGGCAGCGTCAGCAGGCAGATCACGATCGTCACGATCAGCGCCGGGTGGATGCGGAAGATCCGGCCGAGCCAGAACGCCCGGACGTCGCCACGCCGCTCCAGCGAGGCCGGGATGATGTAGCCGCTCACCAGGAAGAACGTCATCACGCCGTAGAGGCCGAAGTCGAAGTGGACCCAGACCTCGTTGCCCCAGGGCACCAGCCGCCAGATGTCGAAGTGCTGGAGGACGACCGCGAACGCGGCGATCCCGCGCACGGCGTCGAGCCAGCCGAGCCTGGACTGGGCGGCGCCGGCAGCGGCGCCACGGGAGCGACGGGCCGCGAGCGGGGTGAGGAGTTGTCGGATTCGCATCACTCGCGGGACATTAACGGATCAGGCGATTCGTTGGACATCCCGGACCGGGCGGTGGGGCCGGGTCCGCGGCCCCGCCCACCCGGCCCGGTGGCGTCACGGCTGCTTGCGCCAGACGCTCGGGTCGACCGGCTCCTCGGCCGGCGGGGGCGCGGCGGCGGGGGTCGGCGGCGCCTCGTGCGAGCCGATCACCTCGCTCACCGCGGTCCCGGGGACGCCCGGCACCACGTCCTGCGGAGCGGCCGGCGGCGCCGACGGAGCCGGCGGCGTGACGGGCGGCAGCGCGGGCGGCAGGGCAGGGCCCTGGGACGGGACGGGGCCCTGCGGCGGGACGGCCGGCGGCGGGGCGCCGTACGCCGGACCCGCGGGGTACGGCGCCTGCGGCGGCACGGCGCCGTAGGGCCCCTCCGGCGGCCCGTACGGCGCGGCGCCGGAGGCGGGCTCGGCGACCGGGCCCCGGGCCCCGAGGGCCGACAGCAGCGCGGGCACCACCAGCGCGCCGACCACCGCCCACACCACGGCGGCGACCAGCACGCTCGGGAACGACAGGGCCACGGCGGTCTCCTGCGAGGTGGTCCGGCTGCCCGAACCGCCCCAGCCCTGGACCGCCGGCGTCACGTACGACATCGACGTGGTCATCAGTGCGCCGGAC
Organism: Kitasatospora sp. NPDC048194; assembly: GCF_043202455.1. Lineage (NCBI taxonomy): Bacteria > Bacillati > Actinomycetota > Actinomycetes > Kitasatosporales > Streptomycetaceae > Kitasatospora > Kitasatospora sp. NPDC048194. The sequence goes on along the minus strand of NZ_JBIDAK010000013.1, from coordinate 82,575 downwards.
ACCGCCGAGAGCAGGGTGAGCACCCCGGCGTACACGGCCGCCAGCCGCAGCCGGTCGGCGGTGTCCAGCCGCCGCCGGTAGGCCGCCCAGCCGAGGAAGCCCGCCGAGGCCAGCGCCAGCAGGCCGGTCCAGCGCCAGTCGGCGCTCTGGTCGTGCAGGTCGAAGAAGGAGAACTCGCTGCTGTCGCCGCCCCGGCCGGGCCAGTCCGACACCTCCCCGCCGAGGTCGCTGCGGCTGCGGAAGGTCGCGCCCGAGCCGATGCCGAGCAGGACCAGGCCGAGGTTCGGCAGGAAGGCCAGTGAGCCCGCCGTCACCGAGCCGTTGCCGCTGTTGACCGCGACCAGCACGAAGCCCGTCACCGAGGCCACGGCGACGGTCAGCGCCAGCGCCCGGCCCGCGGTCAGCGCGGCCACCGCCCAGCCGCGCACGGCCCGGCTCCGCCAGGCGGCCCAGCGCAACGCGTCGGTGCCGTACACGGCGAAGGCCAGCAGCCCGCCCAGGACGGCGGCCCAGCCGACCGCCCACAGCCAGCCGGAGTCCGCGGAGAAGGTCGACTTGCCCAGGTTGGTGGCGCCGGTGCCGTAGTAGTCGGAGTCGAGCCCGCGGCCGCCGGGCTGCCAGCTGGTGCTGCCGAGCAGTCCGAGCAGCAGCGCGGCGACGCCGAGGACCGCGGCGGTGCGCAGGGCCTCGCCGGCCGCCTGGGCGCGGGTCAGCTGGGAGCCGTCGGCCCTGCGCCGGCGCAGCCCGGCCCGCAGACCGAGCCAGAGCGCCAGGCACCACAGGACGGTGACGGTCAGCGGCACCGTCCAGAGGGTGATGGCCATGCCCTCCGAGCGGCTCCTGGAGAGCGGGTTCTGGTAACCGAGCCGGAACGGCGCGCCGAGCGCGTTCAGGGCCAGGGACAGTGCCCCGCAGAAGCGCTCGCCGAAATCGGGCGCGGGGAAGGCGCCGTCGTAGGTGTAGCCGCTGGGGACGGCCACGATCAGCGCCGTCAGCAGCAGGACCAGCGTCGGGGCGACGGCCGCCAGGAAGGCCGGGCGCCAGCCCGGTCCGACGAGCAGCCGCTTGGGCTCCTCGTACGGGACGCCGGCACCCCAGCGGCCCACCGGGGGCGGGCCGCCGGCCGGCGGGTACCCGGCGCCCGGGGCGGGCTGCGGGTGGTCGCCGGGCGGCGGGCCGGGGTGCGGCCCGTACCCGGGCGCCTGGGGTGGTACCGCGGCCGGGGCCTGGGGCGGAGGCGGCGGTACCGCGGCCGGGGCCTGGGCCTGGGGCGACGGCGGAGCCGGGGCCTGGGGCGGGGCCTGGGGTGCCGACGGTCGGCCGCACGAGCCGCAGGCGGGCGCCCCCTCCGCCGAAGTCGCGCCACACGATGCGCAGTTGGCCATGGACCGTGTTCCCCCCGCTCGACGAGTCCCTGGTCCCCCAGGGAGCCCGTTTATCCCATCGGACCCGAACGGCTGTCAACCGTGTTGGCCGGTGGGCAGGTTGGCCCCGAACCGACGGCTCCGGGGCCGGCCCGCCGTCACGATCAGCGCTTCTTCGGCACCTCCGGGACGGGCAGCAGCGGCAGCCGCAGCGCGCCGAACGCGCCCTCGGGTACGGCCGGCCGCACCGGCGCGACGGCGGGGACGGGCCGGTACGCCTCGCCGGGGGCGGGGCGCGGGTCCTCCTCGCCCTTGTTCGGCCACATCGACATGGCGCGCTCGGCCTGCGCGGTGATGGTGAGCGAGGGGTTGACGCCGAGGTTGGCGGAAACGGCCGCGCCGTCCACCACGCTGATCCCGGGGTGCCCGTACAGCCGGTGGTACGGGTCGACCACGCCGGTCTCGGGCCCGTCGCCGATCGGGCAGCCGCCGAGGAAGTGGGCGGTCATCGGGATGTCGAAGATCTCGCCGACGGTGCTGCCCGGGAAGCCGTTGATCTCGTCCGCCAGCGCCTGGGCGCCCTTCTCGGCGGCCGGGATCCAGGTGGGGTTGGGGGTGCCGTGGCCCTGGGTCGAGGTGAGCCGGGGCTTGCCGATCGGGCCCTTCTTGAGCGAGACGGTGATCGAGTTGTCCAGCGACTGCATCACCAGGCCGATGATCGTCTTCTCGGACCAGCCGCGCTGGTTCATCGAACGGGCGAAGGTCACCGGGTGGAGCACCGAGTTGCCCAGGTAGCGCAGCCAGCGCGGGACCTTCCCGCCGCCCTTGACCTGCGCGATGGACAGCGCACCCATCGCGTTGGAGCCCTTGCCGTAGCGGACCGGCTCGATGTGGGTGTTGGCGTCGGGGTGGATCGAGGAGGTGATCGCGACGCCCTTGGTGAAGTCCGCCTTGGCGCCGTAGCGCCGGTCGGTGGTCTGCGCGCCCACCAGGGCCTCGGAGTTGGTGCGGGTCAGCTCGCCGAGCCGGGCGGAGATGCGGGGCAGGTGGCCGGCGTCGCGCATCCGGTGCAGCAGCGACTGGGTGCCGTAGGTGCCGGCCGCGACGACGACCCGGGCGGCGGTGATCGTCCGCGCGCCCGCCTTCACGCGGTCCGTCCTGGAGCGGGAGTCGGTACGGCGCACGTCCACGGCGTAGCCGGCGTTCCCGCGGCTGTCGGCCTGCTCACGGATCCGGGCCACCGTGGTGAGCGGGTGGATCTCGGCACCCAGTCGCTCGGCCAGGTACAGGTAGTTCTCGGTGAGCATGTTCTTGGCGCCGTGCCGGCAGCCGGTCATGCACTCGCCGCACTCCACGCAGGCCTTGCGAGCCGGGCCGGCGCCGCCGAAGTACGGGTCGGCGACCTCCTCCCCGGGCGCCGCCTTGGCGGCGCCCCCGGCGTCCTCGCCGTCACCGAAGAACACGCCGACCGGTGCCATGTGGAAGGTGTCGCCGACGCCCATCCGCTCGGCGGCCGCCTTGAGGTGCTCGTCCGAGGGGGTGACGGTCGGGTTGAGCCGGACCCCGAGCATCCGCTGCGCCTGGTCGTAGAACGGCGCCAACTCCTGCTGCCAGTCCGTGATGTGGCGCCACTGCCGGTCCTCGAAGAACGCCTTCGGCGGGACGTACAGGGTGTTGGCGTAGTTCAGCGAGCCGCCGCCGACCCCGGCGCCGGCCAGGATCAGCACGTTGGCCAGCAGGTGGATCCGCTGGATGCCGTACAGCCCGAGCTGCGGCGCCCACAGGTAGTTCGGCAGGTCCCAGGAGTTCCGCGGCAGTTCGTCCCGCTCGAAGCGCCGCCCGGCCTCCAGGACGGCGACCCGGTAGCCCTTCTCGGACAACCTCAGCGCCGCGACCGAACCGCCGAAGCCGGACCCGACCACGACCACGTCGTAGTCGAACTCCGCCGCACCGCCGGACTCCACCATCTGCCACTGCTCCTTCGGGGGTCGAACCTGCCTGGGGGGATGAGCCCGTGGGGCGTCACTTGAGCCGCAGGGCCTTGAGCACCCGCAACCCGCCGGTCATCACGGCGGCGAACTGCCGGTCGTCCAGGCCGAACGCGGGCGCCAGCGGCATCACCCGCTGGGTCGAGACGGTCTGCGCCTCGGTGAAGCGCAGGATCCCCTCCGCGCCGTGGCGCCGGCCGAGCCCGGAGTCGCCCATGCCGCCCATCGGGGAGGCGACCGAGCCGTACGCGGCCGCGTAGGCCTCGTTGACGTTGACCGTGCCGGTGCGCAGCCGCGCCGCGACCGCCCGGCCGCGCCGCTGGTCCCTGGTCCAGACGCTGGAGTTCAGGCCGTACGGCGTGGAGTTGGCGGCGGTGACCGCCTCCTCCTCGGTGTCGAAGCGGTAGACGGAGACGACCGGGCCGAAGGTCTCCTCGGCGCAGACCGCCATCTCCGGGGTCACCCCGTCGAGGATGGTCGGCTCGTAGAAGTACGGGCCGAGGTCGGGCCTGGCCCGCCCGCCGGCCAGCACGGTGGCGCCGGCCTTGACCGCCTCCTCCACGTGCCGGGTGGTGGTGTCCAGCTGGCGGGCGGAGACCAGCGAGCCCATGTCGGCGCCGTACGCCAGGCCGCCGCCGAGGCGCAGCGCCCGGGTGCGGGCGGTGAAGCGCTCCAGGAAGTCGTCGGCCACCGAGCGGTGCACCAGCAGCCTTTCGATCGAGATGCACAGCTGCCCGGCCGAGGAGAAGCAGGCCCGTACGGCGCCCGCGGCGGCCGCGTCGAGGTCGGCGTCGGAGAGCACCAGCATGGCGTTCTTGCCGCCGAGTTCGAGCGAGGCGCCGACCAGCCGGGCGGCGGCCCGCTGGGCGACCTCGCGGCCGGTGCGGGTCGAGCCGGTGAAGGAGACGTAGTCGGCGTGCTCCACCACGGCGGGGCCGATCACCGGGCCGTCGCCGATCACGACCTGCCACAGGTCGGCGGGCAGCCCGGCCTCGATCAGCAGCTCACGGGCCCACAGGCCGGTCAGCGCGGTCTGGGTGTCGGGCTTGTTGACCACGGCGTTGCCGGCCGCGAAGGCGGGCAGCAGGTCGCCGACGCACAGTTCCAGCGGGTAGTTCCACGGCGAGATGTGGCCGACCACGCCCTTGGGGCGGCGGGCCTCGACGGTGTGGGTGAGCACCGGCAGCGCCCCGCCGCGGCGGCGGTCCCGGAGGTACCCCTGCGCGCCGCGGCCGTAGTGCCGGGCGGCCATGGCGACGGCGAGCACCTCCTCGAAGGCGTGCAGCCGGGCCTTGCCGGTCTCGGCCTGGATCAGGTCCAGCACCTCGTCCTGCCGCTTGAGCAGCAGGTCGTGGAAGCGCAGCAGGACGGCGGCGCGGCGGCGCACCGGCAGCGCGGCCCAGGCGGGCTGGGCGCGCCGGGCCAGCTGGAAGGCGACCTCGACGTCGGCCGGGGTGGACTGCGGCAGGCCGGCCAGCCGCTCACCGGTCAGCGGGGCGACGGTCTCCACCACGCTGGGCTCGCCGGTCGCGGTGACCCCGGCGGCCAGTCGGCCCACCAGGGACGGCGGGACGGCGGCGGAGACGGTGCGTCCCCCGCCGGGAGCTGCCGGGTTGCCGCTCGCGGGCCCGGCGCCGGGGTGTTCGGTGGCCGCTGCATCTGCTGTGAGGTCCGACATACGGCGCAGCCTAGGCCTTCGGGGGCCGGTGCGGTACCCGTCGGTAACAAGAATCTGCCGCAGTCGGGCGATACCGGGCGCGGCGGTCCGCGGGCGGGTTCAGCGGGTCGGTGTGAAGTGGTTGAGCACCGTGGTGAAGCGCTGCTCGGCCTCGTTCCACTCGTTGCCCTTGTCCGGGCTGGACGAGTAGATCGCGTACGCGGTGCCGTCCTCGTCGATGAACTCGGCCTCGATCGCGCGGCGCCGGCCGCCGCCCTGGGCCAGGTAGCTGAACTCCCAGACGGCCGCCTCGTGGCCGTTCACGGCGGCGCTCGCCAGCCGGTGCTGCTTGTAGTCCTTGAGCGACTTGGAGACGGTCGCCTCCATCTGCCTCATGTGGTCCAGCGGCTTGATCGACTGGCCGACGGTGACCGCGAACTGCAGGTAGTGCACCTTGCCGTCGGGGCTGTAGAAGATCTGGTTGTTGTCCGTCCCGGTGATCCGCTGCCAGGCCGGAGTACCGGTCGGCAGCGGGAAGCGGAAGCCCGCCGGGTCGTCGACCCAGTGGTAGCCGCCCGGTGCGGAGGCCTCGGAGTCGGCGGTGCTGCTCGGCTCCGGCTCGGTGGTCTCGGCCGGGCCGGTCGGGGTGGTGCCGGCGTCCGGGGTGTCGACCACGTGCCGGGTGGCGAAGAAGGTCGCCAGGGCCGCCAGCAGCCCGACCGCCACCGCGACGGCGACCAGCTTCATCCGGCCGCGACGCTTGGCCGGTCCGCGCGCGGGCGCGACGGTGTGCGCGACGGGCGTGCCGACAGCGGCGTGCGCCTGCGGCGTGGTGGATGCGCTCTCGGCGACGGCCGGGACGGCGGGGGTGTCGGCGGTCCCGGCGCGGACCGGGCGCGGTTCGGTGGGCTCCTCCGAACCCTCCACCGGCGGCTCCGCGGCGCCCTCCGTCACCTCGCTGCGGTCCACCACGGGCACCGACTGGGTCGGCATGCGGACCGGCGCGACCGACTTCAGGCCCATGGTGTGCCCGGCCTGCACCTCGGCCAGCATCCGGGCCGCCTCGTCCGCGCTCGGCCGCTCGGCCGGGTCCTTGGCCATCAGCGCGGCCAGCACCGGCCCGAGCGGCCCGGCCCGGCGCGACTCCGGCAGCGGCTCGTCCACCACCGCGGCGAGCGTGGTGATCGGCGAGTCCCGGCGGAACGGCGACTGCCCCTCGACCGCCGCGTACAGCGTCGCCCCCAGACCCCAGAGGTCTGAGGCCGGCCCGGGCCGCTGGCCCTGGGCGCGTTCGGGCGCCAGGTAGTCCGGCGAGCCGACCAGGTCCCCCGGCCGGGTCAGCTCGGTGGAGCCCTCGTACTTCGCGATGCCGAAGTCCAGCAGCACCACCCGCCCGGTGCCGCGCTCCAGCAGCACGTTGGCCGGCTTGACGTCCCGGTGCAGCACGCCGAGCTGGTGGCCGCGGTGCAGCGCGGCCAGCACCTGGCTGCCGACCTCGGCGGCGGCGCGCGGCGGGAGGGTGCCGTCCTGGCTGATCACGTCGGCCAGGGAACGGCCGTCGACCAGCTCCATCACGATCCACGGCCGGCCGTCCTGCTCCAGCACGTCGTGCACGGTGATCACACCGGGGTGCTTGATCCGGGCGGCCGCGCTGGCCTCGCGCTTCATCCGCGCGTGCAGGATCTGCAGGTCCTCCTCGGGCAGGTGGTTGACGGTCAGCTCCTTGACCGCGACCTCGCGGTCCAGCATCCGGTCCCAGGCCCGCCAGACCGTCCCCATCCCGCCGCGGCCGAGCCGCTCGCCGAGCTCGTACCGCCCGGCCAACAGCCGCTCCGCCTCAGCCGCCTCCGGCCGGTCCTGCACGCCCATCGGCGACCGCTCCCCCTCTCGATTCCACTCGCCGTCACCGCGACGGATCGCATGGTGCAGACCACTGTTCGAACAAATCCCACGCACACATTAGGCGTACCTCGCGCACCCCGGTAATCACGCCCACCCTCCGGACCGGCGGGCGGGTGCGCGCCGGGGCCGTCAGCCTGCGAACAGCACCACGGCGGTCATTCCCAGCACCAGCAGCAGGAACACGCCCCCGACCAGCAGCGGCCCCAGCAGCGCGGGGGGTATCCGCGGCGTCCTGGCGCCGGGCTCCACCCGGGGCCCCGGCCGGCCGGCCCGGACGCGCCGGCGCCGCAGCGGCACCAGCGGCGCGTCGGGCTTCAGCTCCACCGCCCGCGCCACCCGCTCGCCGTCGACCGGCTCCGGCGCACCCGCGAGAAGCACCGCCAGCTCCCCCCGCACCCCCTCCGCGGTCGGCCGCAGCGCCGGGTCCGGCTGCAGCAGCCGCTCGGCCAGCGGGGCCAGCGGCCCGCAGGCCACCGAGGGCTCGCGCCGCCCGTCCCGCACGGCGGTCACCAGCTCCGGCACCCCGCCCTCCGGGTACGGCGCACGGCCGGTGACCATCCGCTGCACCAGCACCCCGAGCGCCCAGCAGTCCCCCGCCGGACCGCCGTCCAGCGGCCAGCGCTCGGCCACCGGGCCGACCAGGGTGGCCCGGACCTCGTACCGGCGGCGGCCCCCCGGCCCGCCGAGGTCCTCCGCCAGCGCCTCCTGCGCCACCCCGGCCAGCAGCCCGCCGAGCATCGCCGCGCCGTCCTCGCAGACCAGCACCGACTCGGCGGTCAGATTGCCGTGGGAGAGCCCGGCCTCGTGCAGCGCCCGCAGGGCACCGGCCACGTCCGCCGCCAGCTCGGCCGCCCGGTAGGGCGGCACCGGACCGGCGGCCAGCAGCTCGGCCAACGTCTGCCCGGCCGGACGCTCCTCCACCGTCCACAGCAGCTCGCCCTCGACGAAGGCCCCGACCCCGCGCAGCAGCCGCGGATGCCAGGACGGCGCGGCCGAACCGACCGCCGCCACCCGCCGCACCAGCCGGTCTCCCTGCCCGGTCGCCTCCGCCTCCGGGTCCTGACCGGCGGTCAGCAGCACGGGCAGCTCCACGGCGCGCAGCAGCACCGACTCGCCGGTCCGCTCGTCCACCGCGAAGGCGCGCAGCAGTTCCGGACGGTCCGTCAGCCGGTACCGCCCCGCCAGCAACTGCCCAGGGCCGCCTCGCATGCCAGTTCCTCTCGCTCACGAGCAGCCTACTGAGCGGCTCCTCGGGCTCGGCCCCACGTCCCGGACCGGACCGATCCGACCCGCACCGCCTGCCGCGGGGGGCCACGGCCAAGCCAACCAGGCGCGGGCCGTCCGCACGCGCGGAGCCACGGTCATCGACGGCGAGAAGCCCGCCGCCTCGGCCGGCCGGCCCACCCGGACGCCTCGGATGGGCGTGCCGGCACCGACCGCGCGTCGGATGCTCTCTCCGAAAGACGGCGAACCCGCCCGTTCCGGTTCCGTCGACGGCCGTCACCGACGCCCGTCGACGCCACCGCGGCCCGCGCCGAGGAGGAGTCCGGCGGACGGGCTACGGCGCCGGCTGGAAGCTGTTGAACACCACGTCGCGGACCGGCGCCTGGGCGGCCCACTGGGCGTCCGGGACGATCCAGTAGATCGAGTAGCCGTACTTGGCCGGGGTGCCCGTCACGAAGCCGCGGTTGAGCGAGTGCGTCCGGGGCGTGCCGCTGGTCCACTCCCAGTCCGCCGCGTTGGTCCACTGCCGGTAGGTGATCGCCGACAGGTTCAGCCGCTGGTAGTTCGTCACCTGGGCGCGCAGGTCGGGCTCGGAGTCCTGCCAGTCCGCGACGGCGCTCGCGTGCGGGGTGGTGCTCCACTCGATCCGCAGCTGGCTGCCGTCGGCCGCGTTCTTGAAGATCCGCCGGTTGGCGTCCGACCCGGCGGGCTGCAGCCAGTCCGGCAGGACGACCGAGAAGCCGCTCGGGTCCTTGTACTCGTGGTACCCGGCCGGCACGGCCTGGGTCGGGGCGGGCGCGGCCGTCGGAGTACCGGCGGCCGACGGCGGTGCGGTCGGGGCCGGCGCGGCCGACGGCGGCGCCGCGGCCGCCGTGGTCTCCGGCGCGGCGGCCGTACCGGCGGGCTCGGGTTCGGTGGACGGCGCCGCCGGAGCGTGGCTCGGCACGGCCTCGGTGGTCGCCGCCACCGGCGCGGTGGCGCCCGCGCTGTGGGTGCCCCCGCCGTTCGAACCGCCGTCCTCGCCGCCCACGGCCTTGACCACCGCGACCACTCCGGCGATCAGCAGCAGGACGACCACCACCGTGGCGATCGCCAGCCGGCGCCGACCGGTGCGCGGGTCGGCCCCGGCCGCCTGGGTCGCACCCCTGGTCCACTCGCTGGTCACCGGCCGGATCGGTTCGCCCGCCGGAGCGGGCTCCGGCTCGGCGGCGGGCTTCGCGACGGGCTCCGCCGCCTCCTCGTCCCGGGCCCGGCTGCCCACCCGGACCGTCCCCAGCAGCCCGCCGACGGTCCGCTTCGGCGCCTCCGGCTCGGCGGTGGCCACCACCTGCTCGACCGGCATCGCGTGCTCGGTGGTCGACTCCGCCTTCACGGTCGCCTCGGCGACCACCCGCTTGAGCATCGACCGGGTCTGCGAGGCGTCCAGGCGCTTCGCCGGGTCCTTCTCCAGCAGCCCCTCGATGACCGGCAGCAGCGGCCCGGCGTTCGCCGGCGGGGCGAGCTCCTCGGTCATCACCGCGGTCAGCGTCGCCAGCGCCGAGCCCCGGTCGTACGGCGGCCGCCCCTCGACCATCGCGTACAGCGTGCCGCCCAGCGACCACAGGTCCGCCGGCGGCCCGGGCTTCTGCCCGCGCGCCCGCTCCGGGGATATGTACGAGGGCGCGCCGACCAGCATGCCGGTGGAGGTGACCGAGGCGTCGCCCTCCACGCTGGCGATCCCGAAGTCGGTCAGCACCACCCGGCCGTCCTCGCCGATCAGCACGTTGGACGGCTTGACGTCCCGGTGCAGGATGCCCAGCGCGTGGGCCGCACTCAGCACGCCCAGCACGTCCAGCGCGATCTCCGCCGCCCGGCCGGGGGCCAGCGGCCCGTCCTCCCGGACCACGTCGGCCAGCGAGCGGGACTCCACCAGCTCCATGACGATCCACGGCCGGTCGTCCTCGTCGACCACGTCGAAGACGGTCACCGCCGAGTTGTGCCGGATCCGCGCGGTCGCCTTCGCCTCGCGCAGCGTCCGGACGATCAGCCGGTGCTTCTCCTCCTCGTCGACGCTGGCGTTCATCCGCAGTTCCTTGACCGCGACGGTCCGGCCCAGCATCTCGTCCTCGGCGCGCCAGACGGTACCCATGCCGCCACGCCCGAGCACGCCGTTCAGCCGGTAGCGGCCGGCCAGGAGGCGGCCGGTGGAACCCTGCGCCTGGGTCATTCGGAACGTTCCCCCATGTGCTGCTGGCGGTCGTGGTGACGGCGCGTCGGCCCGGCCCGGGCCCGAACGCCCAAGCCTCCATCATCTCCTGTCCCGAGGGGCCCCGACCACCCGACCCCCGTCCCAAGCCAGGACGAACCGGAACGGGTGCGGCGCTCCGTGCTCGATCTGTGATCGAAAACTCGCCAAGATCTGTTCGAAGCGCTGCTAACGTTCGGCAGCTGATCGTCTTTTTCCGGGGGAACTCGACGCCCATGTCCGCACCAGCACCCGGCGCTGACGGCCCATCGCCCCGGCCGCGCACCGCCGAGCACTACTCGGTCGCACCGGCCCTCGAGACCCCGGACGGGTACGTCGCCCCCGGCATGCCCGGCGTCCCGGTCCCCGGCTACGACCCCACCACCCGGGCGGACCGCCGCCGGGCCGCCCCCCGGCGCCGCACCGCCCTGGCGGTCACCCTCGCCCTGCTCGCCGCCCTGCTCGGCGGCCTCGCCTACGGCTGCGCCCCGCTGCGCGCCGCCGACAGCCTCGGCTGGCTCACCATCGCCCAGGCCGGCCTGGTCGCCCTCCCCCTCGGCCTCCTCGGCGGCCGGAACCGCCTGCTCCCACCCCTCGGCGCCCTCCTCGCCGCCACCGCCCTCCTCCTCGGCCAGCTCGTCCAGCACCTCCGCCTGACCCACGCCGCCGGCCCCGCCCCCGACGGCCTCCTCCCGGCCGCCCTCTCCTCCTGGCGCGCCGACCTCCGCCCCCTCGACGCCGCCTTCTACGCCATCGCCCTCATCGGCGGCTTCCTCCTCACCCGCCGCACCGCCACCCGCACCTGATCCGGCCCCGGGAACGCCGAAGGCCCCCGCCCGGCGATCCGGACAGGGGCCCCCGCACGTCGACTCAGCGGTGGTCCAGCGCCGGGTTCACCGTGACCTCCACCCGCTGGAACTCCTTCAGCTCGGTGTACCCGGTCGTCGCCATCGCCCGCCGCAGCGCACCGAACAGGTTCATGGTCCCGTCCGGGGTGTGCGACGGCCCCGTGAGGATCTCCTCGGTGGTGCCGACCGTGCCGAGGTCCATCCGCTTGCCGCGCGGCAGCTCCTCGTGGACGGCCTCCATCCCCCAGTGGAAGCCCTTGCCCGGCGCGTCGGTGGCCCGGGCCAGCGCGGCACCGATCATCACCGCGTCGGCGCCGCAGGCGACGGCCTTGGGGATGTCGCCGCTGTAGCCGACGCCGCCGTCCGCGATCACGTGCACGTAGCGGCCGCCGGACTCGTCCATGTAGTCGCGGCGGGCGGCCGCCACGTCGGCCACGGCGGTGGCCATCGGCACCTGGATGCCGAGCACGTTGCGGGTGGTGTGGGCGGCGCCGCCGCCGAAGCCGACCAGCACGCCGGCCGCGCCGGTCCGCATCAGGTGGAGCGCCGCGGTGTAGGTGGCGCAGCCGCCGACGATCACCGGCACGTCCAGCTCGTAGATGAACTGCTTGAGGTTGAGCGGCTCGGCGGCACCGGAGACGTGCTCGGCCGAGACGGTGGTGCCGCGAATGACGAAGACGTCCACGCCGGCGTCCACCACGGCCTTGGAGAACTCGGCGGTGCGCTGCGGCGAGAGCGCGGCGGCGGTGACCACGCCGGAGTCGCGGACCTCCTGGATCCGCTGCTTGATCAGCTCCGCGCGGATCGGGGCGGAGTAGATCTCCTGGAGGCGGCGGGTCGCCGTCGACGCGTCGGTGATCGAGGCGATCTCGTCCAGCAGCGGCTGCGGGTCCTCGTAGCGGGTCCAGAGGCCTTCCAGGTTCAGCACGCCCAGACCGCCCAGGCGGCCGATCTTGATGGCCTGCTCGGGCGAGACGACGCTGTCCATCGGGGCGGCCAGGAACGGCAGCTCGAAGCGGTAGGCGTCGATCTGCCAGGCGATCGAGACCTCCTTCGGGTCACGCGTACGGCGGCTGGGGACGACGGCGATGTCGTCGAAGGCGTACGCCCGGCGGCCGCGCTTGCCTCGCCCGATCTCGATCTCAGTCACTTCGAGCCCTTCTGGTTTGTTGCTCATGCCCGCCGGGTCACCCCGGCCGCCCCCAGTATCCCGTACCCGCGCCGGCGGCGCCCCGACGGCCCACACCCCGAACAGGCCGAGGGCCCGCCGTCGCCGTGCGACAGCGGGCCCTCGGACCTCGGCCGTTCGAGCCGTCCGGACCGGCCGGGCCGGTCAGCGCGAGGAGTAGTTCGGCGCCTCGACGGTCATCTGGATGTCGTGCGGGTGGCTCTCCTTGAGGCCCGCCGAGGTGATCCGGACGAAGCGGCCCTTGCTCTCCATCTCGGCGATGGTGGCGGCGCCGACGTAGCCCATGGTCTGGCGCAGACCGCCGACCAGCTGGTGCAGCACGGCCGACAGCGGGCCGCGGTAGGGCACCTGGCCCTCGATGCCCTCGGGGACGAGCTTGTCGTCCGAGGCCACCTCGGCCTGGAAGTAGCGGTCCTTGGAGTACGAGCGGCCCTGGCCGCGGGACTGCATGGCGCCCAGCGAGCCCATGCCGCGGTAGGACTTGAACTGCTTGCCGTTGATGAACATCAGCTCACCCGGGGACTCCTCGCAGCCCGCCAGCAGCGAGCCGAGCATCACCGTGTCGGCACCGGCGGCGAGCGCCTTGCCGATGTCGCCCGAGTACTGCAGGCCGCCGTCGCCGATGACCGGCACGCCGGCCGCCTGGCAGGCCTGGGCGGCCTCGTAGATGGCGGTGATCTGCGGGACGCCGATGCCGGCGACGACGCGGGTGGTGCAGATGGAGCCGGGGCCGACGCCGACCTTGACCCCGTCCACGCCGGCGTCGATCAGCGCCTGGGCGCCGTCGCGGGTGGCGACGTTGCCGCCGACGACGTCGATCCGGACGGCCGACTTGATCTTCTCGATCCAGGCCAGCGCGTTGTGGCTGTGGCCGTGCGAGGTGTCGACGACCAGGAAGTCCGCGCCCGCCTCGACCAGGGCCTGGGCCCGGTCGAAGGCCTCCGCGCTGGCGCCGACCGCGGCACCGACCAGCAGACGGCCCTCGGCGTCCTTGGCGGCGTTCGGGTACTGCTCGGCCTTGACGAAGTCCTTGACGGTGATCAGGCCCTTGATCCGGCCCTCGTCGTCGACCAGCGGCAGCTTCTCGATCTTGTGGCGGCGCAGCAGCGCCATCGCGTCCACGCCGGAGATGCCGACCTTGCCGGTGATCAGCGGCATCGGGGTCATGATCTCGCGGACCTGGCGGCTGCGGTCCGACTCGAAGGCCATGTCCCGGTTGGTGACGATGCCGAGCAGCTTGCCGCTCTCGTCGGCGATCGGGACGCCGGAGATGCGGAACTTGGCGCAGAGCGCGTCGGCCTCGGCCAGGGTGGTGTCGGGGCCGACGGTGATCGGGTCGCTGACCATGCCGGACTCGGAGCGCTTCACCAGGTCGACCTGGTTGGCCTGGTCCTCGACCGACAGGTTGCGGTGCAGCACGCCGACGCCGCCCTGGCGGGCCATCGCGATGGCCATCCGCGCCTCGGTCACCTTGTCCATCGCCGCGGACAGCAGCGGGATGTTGACGCGGACGTTCCGGGAGACCCGCGAGGAGGTGTCGACCTGGTTCGGCAGCACCTCGGAGGCCCCGGGCAGCAGCAGGACGTCATCGAACGTGAGCCCGAGCATGGCGAACTTCTCGGGTACGCCTGCGGCGTTGTAAGACATGGTGGGGGGTACCTTCCGTGGCCGGCCTTATCCGCTCACGCCCTGAGGGAGGGGGCGCGTTCATCGCTCACTCGCGCAGACCGCCGAAAGCCGGGTGGGATTGGACGAACCTCCAAGGGAACCCCGCGCACACCCGCGAAACTTTGGCAACCTGCCCAGGCGCCGATACCCCATGGTACTGGCACCTCGAATGTGCCCTCGTCTGCCCTTGACAACAACCCCCCGCCGGAGCTCATTCCGGACGGCGAAGCCCCGGCGCCGACCGCCCGGCCCGACGCGGAGCCGCACCGGGACCCGCAACGGAACCCCGCACCGGGAGCCCGACCGGAACCCCGTTCGGAGGCTCACGCCTCAGGAGGACTCCTCGGCGAGCGCCCGAAGTCTGCTGAGCGCCCGGTGCTGGGCCACCCGGACGGCCCCCGGCGACATCCCGAGCACCTCGCCGGTCTCCTCCGCGGACAGCCCCGCGGCCACCCGCAGCAGCACCAGCTCGCGCTGACGGGCCGGCAGGTTGGAGAGCAGTTCCTTGGCCCAGGCCGCGTCACTGCTGAGCAGCGCCTGCTCCTCCGGGCCGAGCGCCTCGTCCGGCACCTCCGGCAGGTCGTCCTGCGGCACGACCGTCGACCCGGGCCCGCGCATCGCGGCCCGCTGCAGATCGGCGATCTTGTGCGCGGCGATCCCGTAGACGAAGGCCTCGAACGGCCGCCCCTGGTCCTTGTACCGGGGCAGCGCGCACAGCACCGCGACGCAGACCTCCTGGGCCACGTCGTCCACGTGGTGCCGGGCCCCGCCGGGCAGCCGGACCAGCTTGGCGCGGCAGTAGCGCAGGGCCAGCGGGTGGACGTAGGCGAGCAGGGCGTCGATGGCCGGGCCCTCGCCGCGGACGGCGGCCGCGACCAGCTCGCCCACCAACGGCGAACCGCCCGTGCCGAGCACCGGCGGGCGCCCCGGTCCGGCCCCCGCGCCGGGGCCGCCGGATCCGGCGTACGACGGATCGTGACCCGGGCCGGAGGGCTCGGCCTCACCCGGGTCCGCCTGGCCGGCCGCACCGGCGACGTCGTCGCGCATCGGTCCATGGTGCCTGGTCGACCGGGAAAACGCGGCACCGCGTCCGGAGTTGTGCACCGGAACGTTATGCGCTGCGGCACTGCGCGGCGTTCCGCGCCTCACCGGCCCCTCCTGCACCGTGCCGCCTCCCGCACCGCCGCCGTGGGTGGTCCCGTCCGTCGCGCCGTCCGCCGAGTGTCCTGCGGCTGCGTGGTTCGCCGCAGTGCCTGTCCGCTGGTCCCCGAGGTGCTCCACTCCTCCATGGTGCAACCTCGGGACCGGAACGTCACACGCCCGTGCGGCTCCCGCTCCGGGGATCGACGGCGGCGCGCCGCTTCCCCGGCGCCGCCGCGGTCAGCGGACCAGGCCCCAGCGGAAGCCCAGCGCCACCGCGTGCGCGCGGTCGGAGGCCCCGAGCTTCTTGAACAGCCGTCGGGCGTGGGTCTTGACGGTGTCCTCGGAGAGGAACAGCTCGCGGCCGATCTCGGCGTTGCTGCGGCCGTGGCTCATGCCCTCCAGCACCTGGATCTCACGCGCCGTCAGGGTCGGTGCGGCGCCCATGTCGGGGCTGCGCAGCCGGCGCGGGGCGAGCCGCCAGGTCGGGTCGGCGAGGGCCTGGGTGACGGTGGCCCGCAGTTCGGCGCGCGAGGCGTCCTTGTGCAGGTACCCGCGGGCACCCGCGGCCACCGCGAGCGCGACACCGTCGAGGTCCTCGGCGACGGTGAGCATGATGATCCGGGCGCCCGGGTCGGCCGACAGCAGCCGCCGGACCGTCTCGACCCCGCCGAGGCCGGGCATCCGGACGTCCATCAGGACGAGATCGGAGCGGTCGGCCACCCAGCGGCGGAGGACCTCCTCCCCGTTCGTCGCGGTGGTGACCCGGTCCACGCCGGGTACGGTCGCGACGGCGCGGCGAAGCGCCTCGCGGGCGAGCGGGGAATCGTCGCAAACGAGAACGGAAGTCATGACCGTCGTCCTCCGCAGCTGATCCGCGTCACGTTGAGCCTCCTGGCTGGTACGAACCTCTCCGACACGGCCGATCGGCGACGGACCCCGGCCTGATCGCCCCGACTTGCCCGCGATCGTTCCCGACGTCCGGCGCCCGCTAACCGCCTCCGCACTTCCAACGACCGTCACTCGAATGAGTTACGGCCTTCAGGCCATCTCCACCACTGTACGTGGCCGACCCGTTACGGATCAGCCGCATCGCGGTGCACACGCCGCACTTTTGCGCAGCTCGCGCGCGGTCGGCGCACGACCCGCACACCGGTGCGGGTCGCCTGCGCGCCCGTCGGCCACCCGATTGCCGCACCCTCGCCCGCCGAAACCCCTTGCCCACTTTGCCCGTTTTTATAGCTTTCGCATGGTCATTGACTGTTGTGCCCGTGTGTGGGTGACTTGTCCATGGAGTTGCCTTAAGTCATATTTCCAGGTGTCCACACCAGCGCGGGACGCCCCGCCGGGCACCGCTCGGCAGCAGCCCGCCGACACGCCCGGCTGAAGGCCGACCGCATCCGAAGGGAATGAGCCATGGCAGATTTCTCCCGCCTCCCCGGTCCCAACGCGGACCTCTGGGACTGGCAGCTCTCGGCAGCCTGCCGCGGCGTGGACAGCTCGCTCTTCTTCCACCCGGAGGGCGAGCGCGGGGCGGCCCGCAGTTCGCGCGAGGCGAGCGCCAAGGAGGTCTGCATGCGGTGCCCGGTGATCGCCGAGTGCGCCGCGCACGCCCTGGCGGTCCGCGAGCCGTACGGCGTCTGGGGAGGAATGACGGAGGACGAGCGCGAGGAGATGCTGGGCCGCTCGCGGCACCGCCTGGTGGAGGTCCCGCTGACCCCGCCGGCCGTCGCGCGGCGTTAGACCCGCCTCCGCGGTGCGCCGTGAAGAAACGTTTCTTCGCGGCGCCTCAGGCCGCGCACAGTCGGTGCGCGCCCCGAGGGAAGGGCATCGCCGGACGTCAGTGGTCGGCGGCCGCGCCCGCCAGCCGCTCCAGCATCAGCGCGACGGCCGGCACCTCGGCCAGGTCCGGCAGGGTCAGCGCCACCACCTGGCGCAGCGCGGGAGCCCCGGAGGCCGTCCGCACCGGCACCGTCGACACGCCGTCAGGGCGCACCGACCGCAGGGCCAGCCGGGGCAGCACCGCGACCCCGAGCCCGGCCGCCACCAGGCCGACCACCGCCGGGTAGTCGTCGGTCGCGAAGTCGATCCGGGGCTCGAAGCCCGCTCCGGCGCACAGCTCCACCAGGTGCCCCCGGCACTGCGGACAGCCGGCGATCCACTGTTCCCCCGCCAGCTCCGCCAGGCTCACCGCCCCGCCCCGCCCGGCCAGCGGATGGGCGGCGGGCAGCAGGCCCACGAGCGGATCGTCCAGCAGCGGGGTGACCACCAGATCGGACCAGTCCGACCCGGCGGACAGCTGCTGCGCCTCCAGGTTCGCCTCCGCCCGCGCCTCGCGCGGCGTCCCGTGCGCGGGGGCGGGGGCGGGCAGCGCCACGGCGCCGTCCGACTGCGGGTAGCGGAAGGCCAGCGCGATCTCGCACTCGCCGCCGCGCAGCATCGCCAGCGACTCCGGCGGTTCCGCCTCGACCAGCGACACGCGCACCCCCGGATGGCCGTCCCGCAGCCGGGCTACCGCGGGCGGCACCAGGGTGGAGCTCGCGGTCGGGAACGAGACCAGCCGCACCCGACCGGCCCGCAGTCCGGCGATCGCGGCGACCTCCTCCTCGGCGGCGGAGAGCCCGGCCAGGATTCCGGTGGCATGCTTGAGCAGCACCCGCCCGGCCTCGCTGAGCTGCATCCCGCGGCCCGAGCGGACCACCAGGGGGGTGTCGACCGACTTCTCCAGCGCCTTCATCTGCTGGCTGATGGCGGGTTGGGTGCACCCCAGCTCGCGGGCGGCGGCGGAGAAGGAGCCGGTGCGGGCGACGGCACGCAGGACGCGCAGGTGGCGGGCCTCGATCATGCCTCAGTTATAAGGCAATCTTTGCATTCTGCAAAATTCTACTGATAGTTGAAGCCTCAAAGGTCCGGCGATCGGGCGAGCCCCCCGGCCCGAGCCGAAGGGGCGCGCCGGTGCCGAAAGGGAGAAGCGAGGAGGCCCGAGGAACGAGGGCCTTGGAGCGCCGACCGTCGGCACCGGGTCGGAGCGCCCCGCAGGCGAGCGGGTGAGCACCCGCCCCGAGCCGAAGGGGCGCGCCGGTGCCGAAAGGAAGAAGCGAGGAGGACCGAGGAACGAGGGCCTTGGAGCGCCGACCGTCGGCACCGGGCCGGAGCGCCCCGCAGGCGAGCGGGCGAGTAACAGCCCCCAGCCACGCGAACCGGCGAGCGGGCGACCCCGCCCCGAGCCGAAGGGGCGCGCCGGTGCCGAAAGGGAGAAGCGAGGAGGACCGAGGAACGAGGGCCTTGGAGCGCCGACCGTCGGCACCGGGCCGGAAGCGCCCCGGAGGCGAGCGGGCGAGCAGCAGCGCGCCCCGCAGGCGAGTGGGCGAGTAGCAGGGAGGCCCGGCCCGCCACCCCTTGCAGGGTGCGGACCGGGCCTCCGGTCAGGCGTCGGAGCCTCAGTGCGAGTGGCCGTGGCCGTGCGAGTGGCCGTGACCGTTCTCGGCCTCCTCCTCCTTCTTCTCCACCACGAGGGTCTCGGTGGTGAGCAGCAGGGAGGCGATCGAGGCGGCGTTCTCCAGGGCGGAGCGGGTGACCTTGACCGGGTCGATGACGCCGGCCTTCACGAGGTCGCCGTACTCGCCGGTGGCGGCGTTGTAGCCCTGGCCGAGCTCCAGCTCGGAGACCTTGGAGGTGATGACGTAGCCCTCGAGGCCGGCGTTCTGGGCGATCCAGCGCAGCGGCTCGTGCAGCGCCTTGCGGACCACGGCGACACCGGTGGCCTCGTCGCCCGACAGGCCCAGGCCGTCGTTCAGCACCTTGGCGGCGTGGACCAGGGAGGCGCCACCACCGGCGACGATGCCCTCCTCGACCGCGGCGCGGGTCGCCGAGATGGCGTCCTCCAGGCGGTGCTTGCGCTCCTTCAGCTCCACCTCGGTGGCGGCGCCGACCTTGATGACGCAGACGCCGCCGGCCAGCTTGGCCAGGCGCTCCTGCAGCTTCTCGCGGTCCCAGTCGGAGTCGGTCGCGGCGATCTCGCCCTTGATCTGGGCGACGCGGCCGGCCACGGCCTCGGCGTCACCGGCACCGTCGACGACCGTGGTGGCGTCCTTGGTGATGGTCACGCGGCGGGCGGTGCCCAGCACGTCCAGACCGACCTGATCGAGCTTGAGGCCGACCTCCTCGGAGATGACCTGGCCGCCGGTCAGGACGGCGAGGTCGCCGAGGATCGCCTTGCGGCGGTCGCCGAAGCCCGGCGCCTTGACGGCGACGGCGTTGAAGGTGCCGCGGATCTTGTTGACGACCAGGGTCGACAGCGCCTCGCCGTCGACGTCCTCGGCGATGATCAGCAGCGGCTTGGAGGAACCGCCCTGCAGGATCTTCTCCAGCAGCGGCAGCAGCTCCTGGATGGAGGAGATCTTGCCCTGGTTGATCAGGATGTACGGGTCCTCGAGGACCGCCTCCTGCCGCTCCGCGTCGGTGACGAAGTACGGCGACAGGTAGCCCTTGTCGAACTGCATGCCCTCGGTGAAGTCCAGCTCCACGCCGAAGGTGTTCGACTCCTCGACGGTGATGACACCGTCCTTGCCGACCTTGTCGATCGCCTCGGCGATCAGCTCGCCGACCTGGGGGTCCTGGGCGGAGAGGGACGCGACGGCGGCGACGTCGTCCTTGCCCTCGATCTCGCGGGCCACGGACAGCAGGTGCTCGGAGACGGCGGCGACGGCCTTGTCGATGCCCTTCTTCAGGGCGGCCGGGCCGGCACCGGCGGCGACGTTGCGCAGACCCTCGTTGACCAGGGCCTGGGCCAGCACGGTGGCGGTGGTGGTGCCGTCACCCGCGACGTCGTTGGTCTTGGTGGCGACCTCCTTGACGAGCTGCGCGCCAAGGTTCTCGTACGGGTCGTCCAGCTCGACCTCACGGGCGATGGTGACACCGTCGTTGGTGATGGTCGGGGCGCCGAACTTCTTGTCGATGACGACGTTGCGGCCCTTGGGGCCGATGGTCACCTTGACGGTGTCGGCCAGCTTGTTGACACCGCGCTCCAGCGAGCGGCGGGCGTCCTCGTCGAACTGCAGGATCTTCGCCATGTTCCCTATTCCCTCGGGGCTGCGGCCGACCGACCGGCCGCCGACAAACGTGAACCAACAACCACGCCCCGGGCCGCTGTCGTGGAGGACACGGTTCCGGGGCGGGTCGGGGACGTCTTACTTCTCGATGATCGCGAGGACGTCGCGAGCGGAGAGCACCAGGTACTCCTCGCCCTGGTACTTCACCTCGGTGCCGCCGTACTTCGAGTACAGGACGATGTCACCGACGGCGACGTCGAGCGGCAGACGCTGGCCGTCCTCGAAGCGGCCCGGGCCGACGGCCAGGACGACGCCCTCCTGGGGCTTCTCCTTGGCGGTGTCCGGGATAACCAGGCCGGAGGCCGTGGTGGTCTCGGCGTCGAGCGGCTGGACCACGATGCGGTCCTCGAGCGGCTTGATGGCAACCTTGCTGCTGGTGGTCACGTCCGAGCTCCCCTTCGGAGATTACGGGGCTTTCTTACGGGTATGGGGCGAACCTGCGAGCCTGCCGTCGCGGGGGTCAGACACGCGTCTTCGCGTTAGCACTCCCCCATTGGGGAGTGCCAAGGACGACCATAGGCCTGTGTTAGCACTCAGTCAACCAGAGTGCCAACGGCGCGCCCGGAGGGCCCGTGCCGCGCGCGACCGGCCGCACGTGTGTGCGGCCCGGGGCCTGCGGCGGGCGGTCCGTTCGGACCGGCGCACCGCGCCCGCGCGCCCGGCGCACCGGCCGGGACGCCGTCGTGAGCCCGGCCCGGGCACCGGCGAGAATGGCCCCGTGGACACCGAGAACCTCCAGCCCCTGCTGACCCCCGAAGGTCAGGCCCTGCTCGCCGAGTTGCGCGAGTTCGCCCCCGAGGAGGAGCTGGCCCTGGCCACCCGGCTGCGGCGGGAGCACCCGGCGGAGCTGGTGTCCGCGGCGTTCGGCCAGGCCCGGCTGCGGCAGCGGGCGCGGGCGAAGTTCGGTGCGGACGCCGACCGGATGTACTTCACGCCCAACGGCGTCGAGCAGTCCACCCGGCGCAGCGTGGCCGAGTGGCGGGCCCGCCGGTTCGCCGGACTGGGGGTGCGGCGGCTCGCCGACCTGTGCTGCGGCATCGGCGGGGACGTGCTGGCGCTGGCCCGGGCCGGCATCGAGGTGCTGGCCGTCGACAGGGACCCGGCGGCCTGCGCCGCGACGGCGGCCAACGCCGCCGCGCTCGGCCTCTCCGAGCTGGTCGAGGTGCGCTGCGCGGACGTCACCGAGGTGGACGTCACCGGCTACGACGCGGTGTTCACGGATCCGGCCCGCCGCACCTCGCGCGGCCGGGTGTTCGACCCCGAGGCCTACACCCCGCCGCTGTCCTGGGCGGTCGAGGCCGGGCGGCGGACCCTGATCGGCGCGCTGAAGGTCGCCCCCGGCATCCCGCACGAGGCCGTCCCGGCGGACGCCGAGGCGGAGTGGGTGTCCGACCACGGGGACGTCAAGGAGGCGGTGCTCTGGTTCGGCACCCGGGCGGACCGCCCGCACCGCGCCACCCTGCTGCCGCAGGGCGCCAGCCTGGCCGGAGGGGACCTGCCCGACCCGGCGCCCGGCCCGGCCGGGCGGTACCTGTACGAGCCGGACGGCGCGGTGATCCGGGCGCACCTGGTGGCCGAGGTCGCCGAGCAGGTCGACGGCCGGCTGATCGACCCGAAGATCGCGTACCTGACCTCGGACCGGCTGGTCGCCACCCCGTACGCGCACGCCTTCGAGCTCACCGACGTGCTGCCCTTCCACATCAAGAAGCTGAAGGCCCTGCTGCGCGAGCGCGGCGTCGGCACCGTGGTGATCAAGAAGCGCGGGATGGCGATCACCCCGGAGGAGCTGCGCCGCCAGCTCAAGCCCTCCGGGCCGAACACCGCCACGGTGATCCTCAGCCGCACCGACCGGGGGCCGCTGATGATGCTGGGGCAGCCCGTGACGGCCCCGTAGGGGCCGCCCTAGGAGGCGGGCGGCTGGATGTAGTCGTCCAGCCGGGCCACCGAGAAGCCCTGCTCCTGGATCCGTGCCAGGAGGTCGCCGAACATCTGGGTCATCGTGGCGCCCTTGAGCTCCTTGGGGCCCCGGAAGTGCGCCAGGATGATGTCGCCGGGCTTCAGCTTCTTGTCGGCGGCCTGGTACTGCATGTCGTGGATCTGCATCGACTCGCGCCACAGCACGATCGCGCGCGGACCGCACTGCTGCACCGAGGAGTTGAGCGTCGGGGTGTTGGCGCCGTCGCCGAACGGCGGGCGGAACAGCAGCGGGGCGGTGCCGTACTGCTGGGTGAGGGCGGCCTGGTCGTCGCAGATCTCGGCCTTCTGCTTGTCCGGCGGGAGCTTGCTCATCACCGGATGGGTGACGGTGTGGTTCTGGATGTGGTTGCCGAGCGCCTGGAGCGGCTTGAAGTAGCCGTAGTCGTTCTTGACGATGTCCTTGGTCAGGAACATCGTGATCGGCACCTTGAGGTCGGTCAGCATCTCGACGAACTTCGGGTCCTTCTCGGCGCCGTCGTCGATGGTGATGAAGACGACCTTGTCGTTCGTCTTCACGTCGCTGAACACCGGCACGGTGCCGCTGCGTTCGAGCTTGACCGGCTTGTCGGCCGGCGGCGCGGGGGCCGGGGCGAGCGGCTTGAGGTTCCACTTCGCCCAGGCCGCGGTGTCGCCCTGGACCGGGGCCGCGCCGGGCGTGGTGGCCGCGGCCGTCGGTGCGGCGCCGCCGCCGGACGGCTGGGACGCCGCCGGAGCAGTCCTCGTCGCGGCCGCCGTACCTCCGCCGCCCCCGTTGTCGCCGCACGCGGTGGTGAAGGCCAGCAGGGCCAGCGCCCCCGCCGCGCACGTCCTGGTCCTGCTCCGCCCGTCCCTGTTCACCGCACCGCGCTCCCGGTTCCGTCCAGCTTCCTCTCAGCTATGCACGGTAGCGGCGGGGGCGGCGGTTCCCGACCACGTCCATCCGGCTGACCGGGCTTTCGGCTGACCGGCCGTTCGACTGTTCAGCCGTCCAGCCGTGCGGCCCTTCGGTCGTGCGGCTCCCGGCTACGCGGCTGCGCCGCCGTCCGGCCGTTCGACGTGCTCACTGGTGAAGGACCAGCGGTGCACCGGGCGGCCGATCAGCTCGGCCGGCGGGTCGGCGACGGGTACCGGCTCGCCGCTCCACCAGGTGATCAGCAGCACCCTCTCCCGGTCGTCGGCCGGCCGGGAGCCCGGTGCCGAGAGCAGCTCGAGGCGTTTTAGCCCGGCCGCTCCGCGCACCGCGGGCAGCGCCGACTCCCGCACCCAGGCGGCGAGTTCGGCGCCGCGGCCGTCCGCCGCCCGGGCCTCCCACATGACGGCGACGGTCACGCGGCGCCGCCTCCCAGCGCGTCGTAGGCCTGGCCGTGGAGGTCGCCGTGCCCGATGGCCGGGGAGGGCACGTGGACGTCGGTGACGGGCAGCGAGGAGTCCGCCGACAGGTCGAAGGCGGACGGCGTGCGGCCGCGCCACACCATCTCGGAGCCGAGCGCGGCGACCATTGCGCCGTTGTCGGTGCACAGGCCCGGCCGGGGCACCCGCAGCCGGATGCCGGCCCGGTCGCAGCGCTGCTGGGCCATCTCGCGCAGCCGGGAGTTGGCGGCGACGCCGCCGCCGATCATCAGGTGGTCGACGCCGTTGTCCTTGCACGCCTTGACGGCCTTGCGGGTGAGCACGTCGGTGACCGCCTCCTGGAAGGACGCCGCGACGTCGGCGATCGGCACCTCCTCGCCGGCCCGGCGCTTGGCCTCCACCCAGCGGGCGACGGCGGTCTTCAGCCCGGAGAAGGAGAAGTCGTACTCCGGGTCGTTCTTCCCGGTCAGGCCGCGCGGGAAGGCGATCGCCCCCGGGTCGCCCTCGCGGGCCGTCCGGTCGACGACCGGGCCGCCGGGGAAGCCCAGGCCGAGCACCCGGGCGACCTTGTCGAAGGCCTCGCCGGCCGCGTCGTCGATGGTCGCGCCGAGCGGGCGGACGTCGGTGGTGATGTCCTCGCTGAGCAGCAGCGAGGAGTGCCCGCCGGAGACCAGCAGGGCCATCGTCGGCGAGGGCAGCCGGCCGTGCTCCAGCTGGTCGACGCAGATGTGCGAGGCGAGGTGGTTGACCCCGTACAGCGGCTTGTCCAGCGCCCAGGCGTACGCCTTGGCGGCGCTGACGCCGACCAGCAGCGCGCCGGCCAGCCCGGGGCCGGCGGTGACGGCGATGCCGTCCAGGTCGCTGGCCTTGACCCCGGCCGTGTCCAGGGCGCGCTGGATGGTCGGGACCATCGCCTCCAGGTGGGCGCGGCTGGCGATCTCCGGGACGACGCCGCCGAACCGGGCGTGGTCGTTCACGCTGGAGGCCACCGCGTCGGCCAGCAGGGTGGTGCCGCGCACGATGCCGACGCCGGTCTCGTCGCAGGAGGTCTCGATGCCGAGGACGAGCGGTTCGTCAGCCATGGGGGGTGTCCTCAATGTCCTTCGGGTCGGTGCTGTCGGTGCGGGGGTGGTCGGGGCCCGGACGGTCCGGGCTGGGGCGGTCGGGGCCCCGGTGGTCGGGGCTGGGGCGGTCGAGGCGCATCACCAGGGCGTCGACGTTGGCGGGCTGGTAGTAGCCCCGCCGGATGCCCACCGGTTCGAAGCCGTGGCGCTCGTACAGCCGTTGGGCGCGGGGGTTGTCCACCCGCACCTCCAGCAGCAGTTCGGCGCAGCCGCGCCGGCCCGCCTCGCGGATCAGGTCGGTGAGCAGCGCCGCGCCGAGGCCGGTGCCCTGGTGGCGCTCGTCGACGGCGATGGTCTGGACGTCGCCCTCGCCGGCGACCGCCATCAGCCCGGCGTAGCCGACGACCGCGCCGTCCCCGGTGGTGGCGACGGTGTAGTGGCGCGTCCCGCCGTGGTGGGCCTCGGCGAGTTCGGACCAGTACATCCCGTGGGACCAGGCGTCCTCGGGGAAGAGCTTGAGCTCCAGTTCCATCACCGGCTCGATGTCCCACCAGCGCATCGGGCGCAGGGTGGTGCCGTGGTTCACGCCGGGAGCACCGCCTTGCCCCCGAGAACGGTCTTGTACCCCGCCGGGACTTGGGCGTCCGGCCGGCGCAGGTACAGCGGGAGGTTCGGCAGCAGCTCGCGGCCGGCGGCCAGCTCGGCGGCGGCGAAGCCGGCCAGGGCGCCGGCCGAGACGTGCTCGGGCCCGTGGGCGCCGGGGAAGGCGTCGGGGTAGAGCAGCGCGCCGGCGCCGACCGAGCGGGCCTGCGGGGTCAGCTCGGCGGGGCGGTCCACGCCCGGGCCCTCGGTGCGGCGGCCCTCGGCGTCGTAGGAGGCCCAGTAGACCTCCTTGCGGCGCGCGTCGGTGGCCACCGTGAACGGTTCGCCGTCCAGGCCCTCGGCGCGGGCCTGGAAGGCGATCGCGTCCAGGGTGCAGACGCCGTGCACCGGCAGGCCGAGCGCGTGCCCGAGCGCGGCGGCGGTCACCAGGCCGACCCGCAGACCGGTGTACGGGCCCGGGCCGACGCCGACCGCGATGCCGGTGAGGCGGTGCTTGTCCACCCCGGCGGCGTTCAGGACCTCGTCGATCGCGGGCAGCAGCAGTTCGCCGTGGCGCCGGGCGTCGACCTGGTGGGTCTCGGCGAGGACGGCCGTGCCGTCGTGGACGGCGGCGGTGACGGCGGGGGTAGCGGTGTCGAACGCGAGCAGCAGCACGGGTCAAGGTTAGACCGACGTTGGGCCGACCGGCCGATCGAGCTGGTGTCCCCCTCGGGAACACACGTACTGGGCGCTGCGGACCGGCCGGGCGGACCTGGCACGATAAGGGGCGGTACGGACAGCGGACGACAGCGGGGAGCGGCACGTGGCGAAGATGGGTCCTGGAGTGGTGGTCACGGGGTTGACCCTGGGGGCCCTGGCAGTGGTGAGCCTGCTGGCCTTCCAGGCCAACGGCGCGCAGGACCGCGCCGGCGGAGCCCGCCCCACCACCGCGGCGACGTCCACCGGGCCGGCCGCCTCCGCGACGCCGAGCGCCTCGGCGACCCCGACCGCGCCGGCGCTGCCGGTCAGCTCGGGCAGCGGCACCCGGGTGGTCTACTCGGTGAGCACCCACTACGTCTGGCTGGTCGACCCGAAGAAGAACCCGCAGGTCACGGCCGCCTTCCAGGTCGCCCCGGGCTCGGTCGAGCCGACCCCGGGCAGCTACTCGGTGTACAGCCGCACCCCGAGCGGCACCGGTACGGACGGCCGGCAGATCGAGCACGTGGTGCGGTTCGCCCAGCAGAACGGCGTGGTCTTCGGCTTCAGCTCGGCGCTGGACGGCACGACGCCGACCCCCGACCCGAAGACCAGGACGGGCGGCATCCGCAGCGGCCGCGCCGACGGTCAGCTGCTGTGGGACTTCGCGCCCAACGGCACCAAGGTGGTCGTGATCCCCTGAGGCGGGCGCCGTCAGGCGGCGGCCCGGGGTGTTCCCGTCCCGGGCTCGTCGGCCTGCCGCGGCTCGGGTTCGGGCGGAGTGGAGACCGCTTCGGCGGCCGCGCAGGCGGCCAGCAGCGCCCGCATCGGCGCTCCCGGAGCGCGGCGGGCGGACTCTCCGGCCCCGGTGTCGCGCGCGGAGCGCTCCGGGGCGGGGGTGGTGCTCGACATGGCGCCTCCCTAGTTAGGCAGACCTAACCGCAGCACCCATCCCACCACGCCCGGCACCCCGCCCGCAACACCATGCCGACACGCTGTCGGCAAAACGGGGGCGGTCCGGTCAGGCCAGTTCCTCCAGCCGCGCGTCCGCCCAGCGGTCCCCGATGCCGGTCAGCACCACCCGGCGCGGGTCGTGGTCCTCCCCGGCGGTGTCACCGATCGCCCGCTCGATCCGCACCTCCAGCCGGTCGTCGGACAGCCGCTCGACCTTGCCCTCGCCCCACTCGACCACGACCACCGACTCCGGCAGCGAGACGTCCAGGTCGAGGTCCTCCATCTCGTCCAGGTCCCCGCCCAGCCGGTACGCGTCCACGTGCACCAGGGCCGGCCCGCCGACCAGCGAGGGGTGCACCCGGGCGATCACGAAGGTCGGCGAGGTCACCGCCCCGCGGACCTTCAGCCCCTCCCCCAGGCCGCGGGTCAGCGTGGTCTTCCCGGCCCCCAGCTCCCCGGAGAGCAGCACCAGGTCACCCGGCCGCAGCAGCGCGGCCAGCTCCCGGCCGAGCCGGCCCATCCGCTCCGGCGTGGGGACGGTGAGAGTGGCGTGCGAGCCCATGCGTGTGTCTTGCCCTTCGCTCCGTAGCGGCGCACCGACCACCGGCCGCCACCGCTACCGTGCCACATCGCCGGGCCCCGCCGTGGCGGGCGGGGGGTCAGGCCGGGTCGACGGCCGGGTCCGGGCCCTGGTCGCCGGCCCGGTCCCGGTCCTCGCCCTGGTCCTGGCCCTGGGGCTGTTCGCCGGCCAGTCGGAGGACACCGGCCGGCAGCGGCGCGGCGCCGGCGAAGGCCGCGGCCCGGCGCAGCAGCCGGGCCAGCTCGTGGTCGAGCAGCCCCGGGCACTCCAGCAGCACCAGGTGCCCGGCGCCCTCGACCAGGACCAGCTCGGCGCCGGGCAGCCGTTCGGCCATCGCCTCGCTGTGCGTGGCGGGCGTGAGCAGGTCCTTCGTCCCGGCCAGCACCAGCGCCGGCAGGCCGCGCAGGGCGGCCAGCGCCTCGTACTTCTCGTGCGCGCCGAACACCGGGAAGAACTCGGCGACCACGTCGATCGGAGTGGCGTCCAGCAGCTGTTCGGCGAACCGCACCACCGAAGGGTCGACGTCCCGGCTCCCGAAGGAGAACCGCCGGTAGAGGACGGCGCTGAGGTCCGAGCCCGCCCGCCTGGTCGCCTCCACCAGCTCGACCTGACGGCCGAGCAGCTTCACCACGCCGGGCGCCACCCTCCGGAACAGCTTCGCCCCGGCCTTCGGGAGACCGAGGCTCACCTCGTTCCAGCCCCCCGCGAGGGTGCCGACCAGCGCGACCCCGGCGACCCGCTCCCGGAACAGCTCCGGGTGCTGGTCGGCCAGCGCCATCACCGTCATGCCGCCCATCGAGTGGCCGACCAGCACCAGCGGCCCGGTGGGCGCGACGGCGTCGATCACCGCCTTGAGGTCGCCGCCCAGGTGGTCGATGCTGGCCGACTCCCCCGCCAGGTAGGAGCGGGAGCGCTCGGAGCGGCCGTGGCTGCGCTGGTCCCAGAAGACCAGCCGCATGCCCTCGCGCAGCGCCGCCCGCTGGAAGTGCCAGCTGTCCTGGTTGAGGCAGTAGCCGTGGCTGAACACGACGGTCAGCGGCTCGGGGCGCTCGGGCCCCGCGCCGTCCGGCTCGTCCCAGCCGGTGCCGTCCAGCTCGACGTACAGTTCCGTGCCGTCCGGCGCGGCCACCGTCGTCGGGCGCCCGCGCAGCGAGCCGTACGGGGCGGCCGCGTCCAGCTCGGCCCGGGCGCGGCGGCGCATCGCCCGGCCGACCGTCAGCCGCTCGATCGCGACGCCCGCGGCCGCGCCGGCCGCGAGCACCCCGACGGAGATCCCGATCACACCGGCCCGGCTCACCCCGGTGGCCACACCGGCCGCCTTGGCCACCGCCGCGGCCGGATTGCCCTCGGCCGGTGCCCCGGTCATGCCGGCAGGCCCTCTCGGTGGCTGCCGCCGAGGTAGCGGCGGGGCACCCGGGCGCCGATCCGGGTGATGATCTCGTACGAGATGGTGCCGCTCGCGCGGGCCCAGTCCTCGGCGGTCGGTTCACCGCGCTCGCCGTTGCCGAACAGCAGCACCTCGTCGCCGGTCTCCGGGGTGTCACCGCCCAGGTCCACCACGAACTGGTCCATCGCCACCCGGCCGGCCACCGTGCGCCACTTGCCGCCGATCTGCACCGGGCCGGTGCCGCTGGCGTGGCGCGGGACGCCGTCGCCGTAGCCGACCGGGACGAGCCCGAGCGTGGTCGGGCCGGGCGTCACGTAGTGGTGGCCGTAGCTGACCCCGTGTCCGCCGGGCACGTGCTTGACCAGCGCCAGCCGGGCGGTCAGCGCCATCACCGGGCGCAGTCCGAAGTCGGCCGGCGAGCCCACCTCGGGCACCGGGGACAGCCCGTACGCGGCCAGGCCGGTGCGGACCAGGTCGAAGTGCGCCTCGGGCAGCAGCAGGGTGGCCGGCGAGTTCGCCAGGTGCCGGACCTGCGGGCGCAGCCCGGCGGCCTCGGCGTGCGCCAGCGCGGCGCGGTAGGAGTCCAGCTGGGCGCGGATGGACGGGTGGCCGGGCTCGTCCGCGGCGGCGAAGTGCGACCAGACGCCGACCACCTCGAGCAGGCCCTCGGCCTCGGCGCGCCGGGCGTTCGCCACCAGCTGCGGCCAGTCGTGCGGCTGGCAGCCGTTGCGGCCGAGGCCGGTGTCGGCCTTCAGGTGGACCCGCGCCCGGATGCCGGTCTCCCGGACGGCCGGCAGCAGTTCGTCCAGCGCCCACTGGCCGCTCACCGAGATGTCCAGGTCGGCGCGCAGCGCCTCGCGCCACGGCCCCCCGGGTGTCCACAGCCAGCACAGGATCCGGGCCTGCCCCGGGCGGATGCCCGCGGCCCGCAGCGCCAGCGCCTCCTCGGGCGTCGCGCAGCCGAGCCAGCCCACGCCGGCGGCGACCGCCTCCCGGGCGCACTCGACCGCGCCGTGGCCGTAGGCGTCGGCCTTGACCGCGAGCATCACGGCGGAGCCGCCGACGCGCTCGCGCAGCGCGGCGAGGTTGCCGCGCAGGGCGGCGAGATCGATGGTCGCCTCGGCCCGTACGCCGTCGGTGAGGGTGGCCGTGCCGGTCGTGTTCGCAGTTGTCATCAGGGTCAGTCTCCCAGACGTCCCGGAGTCCTCGCCGAACGGCCCGTCGGCGCGGCGGTCGGCACCGGGACGCCGGGCACCCCTCCGACCTGCGGCGGACGGCTGGTCCGCGTGGTCTGGGACGCCGGGAACGGACCGGCCGGTTCCGTTCGGCTACCCCGCGCGGACCGCCCGCCAGACCGCCGGGAGCGCCTGGGCGACGCCGATCGCGGTCACCGGCGCACCGGGGGCGCCCGCCGCCTCGCGCCCCGCCAGACCGTGCAGGTAGGCGGCCAACGAGGCGGCGTCCAGCGGTGCCAGGCCCGAGGCCAGCAGGGAGCCGGCCAGGCCGGCCAGCACGTCCCCGCTGCCCGCGGTGGCCAGCCAGGAGGTGCCGGTCGGGTTCACCCGGACGGCCCCGCCCGGGTCGGCCACCACCGTCGTGGAGCCCTTCAGCAGCACCGTCGCCCGGTAGGCGGCCGCCAGCCGCCGGGCGGTCGCCAGCCGGGTCGCGGCCAGCGCGTCGGCCGCGGGCGGCGCGGTGCCCTCCGCGCCCGCGAGCAGCCGGGCGGCCTCGCCGGTGTGCGGGGTGAGCAGGGTCGGCGCCGTCCGGCCGGCCAGTGCCCGCGGCCCGAGCCGGCCCAGCTCGGTCAGCCCGTCCGCGTCCACCAGCACCGGGACGTCGCCCGCCAGCGCCTCGGTCAGCGCCTGCCGCGCCCCCTCGCCGCCGCCCGGCCCGACCACCCAGGCCTGCACCCGCCCGGCCCCGGCCGGGCCGCCCTCGGTGACCAGCACCTCCGGGAAGCGCCGCACCACCTCCTCGGCCGCCGTGCCGACGTACCGGACGGCGCCCGCGCCGCCCCGCAGCGCCCCGGCCACCGCCAGCAGCGCCGCCCCCGGGTACGTCGCCGAGCCGGCCGCCACCCCGACCACGCCGCGCCGGTACTTGTCGCTCTCCGTGCCGGGCCTCGGCAGCAGCGCCGCCGCGTCCGCGTGCTGGAGGGCCGTCAACTCCGGGTCGGGCAGCTCCAGCCCGATGTCCACCAGTTGCACCGCACCCGCGTACTCGGCGCCCGGGTCGACCAGCAGCCCGGGCTTGTACGTGCCGAAGCACACCGTGACGTCCGCGCGCAGCGCCTCGCCGGGCACCTCGCCGCTGTCCGCGTCCACCCCGCTGGGCAGGTCCACCGCCACCACGACGCCGCGCCGTTCGGCCCGCGCGTACGGCACCGCCTCGGGGCGCAGCCCGCCCCGGCCGCCGATGCCGACGATCCCGTCCAGCACCAGGTCCGCGCGCGAGAAGTCGGCCAGGCCGACCTCCTGCTCCGCCGCCACCCGGCCGCCGGCCGCCCGCAGCGCGGCCAGCCCGCCCGGGTGCGCCTTCTCCGGCGTCAGCAGCACCGCCGTCACCCGCGCCCCGCGCCGGGCCAGCGCCGCCCCGGCGTACAGGGCGTCACCCCCGTTGTCCCCGCTGCCCGCCAGCACCGCCACCCGGCTGCCGTACACCCGCCCCCGACGCCGGATCAGCAGCCGCGCACAGGTCGCCGCCAGCCCGGCGGCCGCCCGCTGCATCAGCGTGCCCTCCGGCAGCAGCGCCATCAGCGCGGCCTCGGCGGCGCGGACGGTTTCCACAGGGTGTGCATGACGCATGGGGAGAACTCCTTCAGCGGTCGGCTACCGCCGACGCTAGCCCGCGCCACCGCCCCATGGGAGCCGGGCCTGCGGCACACTTTCGAGTGACACCCACGTCGATCCCCCTCCGGTGTCGGTCCGTATGCCTACCTTGTGGCTCGGCACGGACCCACAGGAGGGAGAAGGGCCATGGTCGCCATGCCAGCTGTCGAGCAGCCGCTGGGCCAGGACGGTCTTCTCCAGGCATTTCTGGAGCTGGACACGCCGCCCGGTTTCAAGGCCGAGCTCATCGAAGGGGAGATCGTTGTGACGCCACCGCCGGACGGGCCGCATGAGGGCGCGTTCTCGAAGGTCGCCAAGCAGTTCTTCCGGAACGCCTCGATCGAACTGGACATCGCGGGCAACAAGGGCCTCATCACCCCCGGAGGCCGTTTCATCCCCGACGGGACGGTGGTCCCGGAGGACCACTTCGACCACCTGGAGTCCTGGGCTCCGGCGGATGGAGTCCTGCTCGTGTTCGAGATCACCTCGACCAGTCCGTACAAGGACCGCGAGCCGAAGCGCAAGGGCTACGCCGCTGCGGGCATCCCCTGCTACCTGCTGATCGATCGCAGCGAAGGCACGGTCACCCTGTTCACCGAACCCCAGGACGGTGACTACAGGGCGCTCACCAAGGCCGACTTCGGCAAGCCGATCGACCTGCCCGCCCCCTTCTCGTTCGCGCTCGACACGGCGCCCCTGCGGTAGGACGCAGCCACCGCAGGGGCGCCGTGCACGGCTGCTCGACTACTCGACCGTGACCGACTTGGCCAGGTTGCGCGGCTGGTCGACCTCGTGGCCCTTGGCCGTGGCCAGCTCGCAGGCGAAGACCTGGAGCGGGACGGTGGAGACCAGCGGCTGGAGCAGGGTCGGGGTGACCGGGATGCGGATCAGGTGGTCCGCGTACGGCACGACCGCCTCGTCGCCCTCCTCCGCGATCACGATCGTGCGGGCGCCGCGGGCCCGGATCTCCTGGATGTTGGAGACGATCTTGTCGTGCAGGATCGACCGCCCGCGCGGCGAGGGCACGACCACCACGACCGGCAGCCCCTCCTCGATCAGCGCGATCGGGCCGTGCTTGAGCTCGCCCGCCGCGAAGCCCTCGGCGTGCATGTACGCCAGCTCCTTGAGCTTGAGCGCGCCCTCCAGGGCCACCGGGAAGCCGACGTGGCGGCCCAGGAACAGCACCGAGCGGGCGTCGGCCAGCGAGCGCGCCAGCTCGCGCACCGGCTCCATGGTCTCCAGGACCTGCTCGACCTGCTTCGGCGCGTCGCCGAGCTCCTTGATGACGGCGAAGATCTCGTCGCCCCACTTGGTGCCGCGCACCTGGCCCAGGTAGAGGGCGACCAGGTAGCAGGCGACCAGCTGGGTCAGGAACGCCTTGGTGGACGCGACCGCGACCTCCGGGCCGGCGTGGGTGTACAGCACCGCGTCCGACTCGCGCGGGATGGTGGAGCCGTTGGTGTTGCAGATCGCCAGCACCTTGGCGCCCTGCTCCCGGGCGTGCCGCAGGGCCATCAGGGTGTCCATGGTCTCGCCGGACTGCGAGATGGCGATGACCAGCGTGCCCGGGCCCATGATCGGGTCGCGGTAGCGGAACTCCGAGGCGACCTCGACCTCGCACGGGATGCGGGTCCAGTGCTCGATCGCGTACTTGGCGATCATGCCCGCGTGGAACGCGGTGCCGCAGGCGACGATGACGACCTTGTCGACGGAGCGCAGGTCCGCGTCGGAGATCCGCAGCTCGTCCAGCGTCAGCCGGCCGTCGGTGCCGATCCGGCCCAGCAGGGTGTCGCCGACGGCCTTCGGCTGCTCGGCGATCTCCTTGAGCATGAAGTAGTCGTAGCCGCCCTTCTCGGCGGCGGAGGCGTCCCAGTCGACGTGGTACTCGCGCACCTCGGCGGGGTTGCCGTCGAAGTCGGTCACCGTGACGGCGTCCGCGCGCAGCTCGACGACCTGGTCCTGGCCCAGCTCGATCGCCTCGCGGGTGTGGGCGATGAAGGCGGCGACGTCCGAGGCGAGGAAGTTCTCGCCCTCGCCGCGGCCGACCACCAGCGGCGAGTTGCGGCGGGCGCCGACCACCACGCCGGGCGCGTCGGCGTGCACGGCGACGAGGGTGAAGGCGCCGTCCAGGCGGCGGCAGACCACCCGCATGGCCTCGGCGAGGTCGCCCTGGTACGCCTCGCCCAGCAGGTGGGCGACGACCTCGGTGTCGGTCTCGGAACGGAGGGTGTGGCCGCGCTCGGCGATCTCGGCGCGCAGCTGGGCGAAGTTCTCGATGATGCCGTTGTGGACCACGGCCACCCGGTTGTCGTCGTCCAGGTGGGGGTGGGCGTTGGCGTCCGTCGGGCCGCCGTGGGTGGCCCAGCGGGTGTGGCCGATGCCGGTGGTGCCGCCGGGCAGGGGCGATTCGGCGAGGGACTTCTCCAGGTTGGCGAGCTTCCCCGCCCGCTTGTCGGTGACCAGACCCCACTGCCCCTGGGAGTCCTTCGCCTGCACCGCGACACCGGCCGAGTCGTAGCCCCGGTACTCCAGCCGCTGCAGGCCCGCGATTACTACGTCGAGGGCGGACTGCGCGCCCACGTATCCAACAATTCCGCACATGCGTGCCAGCATAAGGGCCGTTCTGTGGCCCTTTTCCCCTCTCGGGCCAACTCTGCGTGACCGACACCACAGCCACCGTGAACACCGCGACGGCTCACAATGGAGCATGTGCTGACCGAACTCTGTACGCGGGGCGCCCCCACGCCCGGCCCGTCGCCGTCCCCTTACGTGGACCTCAGCCGGGCCGAGTGGAGTGCGCTGCGCGAGCGTACGCCGCTGCCGCTGACCGCCGAGGAGGTGGAGCAGCTGCGCGGTCTCGGCACAGCCCTCGACCTGGACGAGGTGCGTGACGTCTACCTGCCGCTGTCCCGGCTGCTCAACCTGTACATCCACGCCACGCATGACCTGCGCGGCGCCCTGGGCACCTTCCTGGACACCCCGGACACCGAACGCACCCGCACCCCGTTCATCATCGGGGTGGCCGGCTCGGTCGCGGTCGGCAAGTCGACCACGGCCCGTCTGCTCCAGGCCCTGCTGGCCCGCTGGCCCGAGCACCCCCGGGTCGAGCTGGTCACCACCGACGGCTTCCTGCTGCCCAACGCCGAACTGCGCCGGCGCGGCCTGATGGCCCGCAAGGGCTTCCCCGAGTCGTACGACCGCCGGGCGCTGATGCGCTTCGTCGCGGACGTCAAGGCGGGCAAGGAGCGGGTCACCGCGCCGGTGTACTCGCACCTGGTGTACGACATCGTGCCGGACCGGCGGCTGACGGTGGAACGCCCGGACATCCTGATCGTCGAGGGCCTCAACGTGCTCCAGCCGGCCCTGCCCGGCACCGACGGCCGCACCCGCCTCGCGGTGGCCGACTACTTCGACTTCTCGATCTACGTCGACGCCCGCACGGACGACATCGAGCACTGGTACCTGGACCGCTTCCGCAAACTGCGGCAGACCGCCTTCCAGGACCCGAACTCCTACTTCCGCCGCTTCACCGAGGTGCCGGAGGAGGAGGCCATGGAGTACGGCCGGCAGGTCTGGCGCACCATCAACAAGCCCAACCTGCTGGAGAACGTGCTGCCCACCCGGGGCCGGGCCACCCTGATCCTGCAGAAGGGCGCGGACCACAAGGTCCGCCGGGCGCTGCTGCGCAAGCTCTGAGCCCACCGGACGTACGGGCAACGGCAAGCGGCCCCCACCGGAACCGGTGGGGGCCTTCGCCGTCCTGCGGCGCCGTACGGCCGGCGCCGCCGGCCTGACGGCGGTTCAGCCCAGGTGGGTGCGGACCGCCTCGGCCAGCCGCTGCGCGACCGTCTCGGCCTGCGCCGCGTCGGCGGCCTCGACCATGACCCGGACCAGCGGCTCGGTGCCGGAGGGGCGCAGCAGCACCCGGCCGGTGGCGCCCAGCTCGGCCTCGGCGGCGGCGACCGCCGCGGCCAGTCCGGTGCTCGTCCCCACCCGGCTCTTGTCGACGCCCTTGACGTTGACCAGCACCTGCGGCAGACGGGTCATCACCGCGGCCAGGTCGGCCAGCGGCTGCTTGGTGGCGGCCAGTCGGGCGCCCAGCATCAGGCCGGTCAGGGTGCCGTCACCGGTGGTGGCGTGGTCCAGCAGGATCACGTGGCCGGACTGCTCGCCGCCCAGCGCGAAGCCGTGCTCCTTCATCGCCTCCAGCACGTAGCGGTCGCCGACGGCGGTCTCCACCAGGTCGATGCCCTC
Organism: Kitasatospora sp. NPDC048194; assembly: GCF_043202455.1. Taxonomy (NCBI): domain Bacteria; kingdom Bacillati; phylum Actinomycetota; class Actinomycetes; order Kitasatosporales; family Streptomycetaceae; genus Kitasatospora; species Kitasatospora sp. NPDC048194. Next base: position 46,609 of record NZ_JBIDAK010000013.1, on the reverse strand, counting down.
GCGCTCCATCGCCAGCTTGAAGCCGAGGTTGGACATCACGGTGGCCACCGCGGTGTTGCGGCGCAGGGTGCCGGCCTCCCGCATGGCGACGGCGAGGATGGCGATGATCTGGTCGCCGTCCACCTCGTTGCCCTCGGCGTCGGCGGCCAGGCAGCGGTCGGCGTCGCCGTCCAGGGCGATGCCGAGGTCGGCCCGGTGCTCCTTCATCGCGGCGCGCAGCCGGTCCAGGTGGGTGGAGCCGACCCCGTCGTTGATGTTCAGACCGGTGGGCTCGGCCCCCAGGGTGTGGACGACCTCGGCGCCGGCCCGGGCGAAGGCCTCGGGGGCGACGTACGCGGCCGCGCCGTGGGCGCCGTCGATGACGACCTTGATGCCGTCCAGGCGGTTGGGCAGCACGCCGATCAGGTGGGCGACGTACTTGTCGAAGCCCTCGGTGTACTCGCGCACCCGGCCGACCGCCGCACCGGTGGGACGGTTCCAGTCCTCGCCGCCGACGGTGTGCTTGCGGTAGTGCGCCTCGATGGCGTCCTCGATCCGGTCGTCCAGCTTGTGGCCGCCGCGGGCGAGGAACTTGATGCCGTTGTCCGGCATGGCGTTGTGGCTGGCGGACAGCATCACGCCGAAGTCGGCGCCGAGCGCGCCGGTGAGGTAGGCCACGGCCGGGGTGGGCAGGACACCGACCCGCAGGACGTCGACGCCGGAGCTGGCCAGACCGGCGATGACCGCCGCCTCCAGGAACTCGCCCGAGGCACGCGGGTCCCGGCCGACCACCGCGACGGGCCGGTGCCCGTCGAAGGCGCCGGCCTCGCCGAGCACGTGGGCGGCCGCGACCGACAGGCCGAGCGCCAGCTCCGCCGTCAGGCCCTCGTTGGCCACCCCGCGCACGCCGTCCGTACCGAAGAGTCGTCCCACTGTCACGTCCTCCATCACCATGCTCGGAACCCACCGATGACCCCGGCCGCCGCACGATAGCCGGGGAACACGTCGCCCCGGAGTACGCGGGGTACTCCGGGGCGACGGTTTGCGCAACCAGGGGGTGTGCGCCGCCAGGGCGGAACGCACCCCCGGGGACGCGATTAGCGCTTGCTGTACTGCGGCGCCTTGCGGGCCTTCTTCAGACCGGCCTTCTTGCGCTCGACGGCGCGGGCGTCACGGGTCAGGAAGCCGGCCTTCTTGAGGGCGCCGCGGTTGTTGTCCACGTCGGCCTCGTTCAGGGCACGGGCCACGCCGAGGCGCAGCGCGTAGGCCTGGCCGGAGACGCCGCCACCGCTGATGCGGGCGACGACGTCGTAACGGCCGTCCAGCTCGAGGAGCTTGAAGGGCTCGTTCACGGTCTGCTGGTGCACCTTGTTGGGGAAGTAGCCCTCGAGGGTGCGACCGTTGATCTTCCACTGGCCGGTGCCGGGGACGATGCGCACGCGGGCGATCGCCTCCTTGCGACGGCCGAGGCCGGCGCCCGGGGTGGCCTCGCCGAAGCGGCCGGCCAGGGACTCGGAGGTGTAGCTCTCCTCGGAGGTGTACTCGCCCTCGACGGCCTCGGCGGCCTCGTCGAAGTCGACCTCAAGGGTTTCAGTGGTCTCGGCCACGGTGTTCCTCAGCTCTTTTCAGTGATGGGGGGCTTGGTGGCCGAATTACTGCGCGACCTGGGTGATCTCGAACGGCACCGGCTGCTGGGCAGCGTGCGGGTGCTGGTCGCCCGAGTAGACCTTCAGCTTCGAGAGCATCTGACGGCCCAGGCTGTTCTTGGGGATCATGCCCTTGATGGCCTTCTCGACGGCCTTCTCGGGGTTGTTCGCCAGCAGGTCGTCGTAGCGCACCGAACGGAGACCGCCCGGGAAGCCCGAGTGGCGGTAGGCCAGCTTCTGGGTCTTCTTGTTACCGGACAGGTGCACCTTGTCGGCGTTGATGATGATGACGAAGTCACCAGTGTCAACGTGCGGCGCGTAGATCGCCTTGTGCTTGCCCCGGAGGAGGTTGGCGGCCTGGGAGGCCAGGCGGCCGAGCACGACGTCGGTCGCGTCGATGACGTGCCACTGACGCTGGACGTCGCCGGGCTTGGGGCTGTACGTACGCACGGTCGTAGCCTTCGCTTTTCAGTGAGTGAGTCCTGACAGGAGCACCCGGACGGAAGAGCAGCCTGGCCAACCTTGGACGCAATTCAAGGGTGGCCGCTGGTCGTCGACCTGATGTCTCCGGCGTACCGACCTCTCACGTGAGATAGAGCGAGCCAATACGCACATCAAGCGTCCAGGTTACCGGCACGACCCGAAGGGGTCAAAAATCGCCTCGGCCGCCGGTCGACGGCCCCCCCGCCCGGCCGCTCAGCGTTCGCGCTCCACCCTGGTCACGTCCCAGACCGGCTCCGGCGACTCGTACACCCGGCCGTCCGCCCCGAACACCAGGAAGCGGTCGAAGGTCTTCGCGAACCAGCGGTCGTGGGTGACGCACAGCACGGTGCCGTCGAAGGCCTCCAGCCCGGCCTGCAGCGCCTCGGCGCTCTCCAGGTCCAGGTTGTCGGTCGGCTCGTCGAGCAACAGGGCCGTCACGCCGGAGAGTTCGAGCTTGAGGATCATCAGCCGGGCCTGCTGCCCACCGGACAGCGACTCGAACTTCTGCTCCTCCTGGCGGTCCAGCTCGTAGCGGCGCAGCGCGCCCATCGCGGCGCCGCGGCTGAGCGCGTGCTCCTCCTCGATGATCGAGCGGACGGTGCGGCCGAACAGCTCCGGGTGGGCGTGGGTCTGCCGGAAGTGGCCGGGCACCACCCGGGCGCCGAGCTTCCAGCTGCCGGTGTGGGCAACGCTGCTGTCCCCGGCCAGCAGCCGCAGCAGGTGCGACTTGCCGGCGCCGTTGGCACCCAGCACCGCGACCCGCTCCCCGTAGAAGACCTCCAGGTCGAAGGGGTCCATCAGGCCGGTGAGCTCCAGCTGCTCCAGGGTGAAGGCGCGCACGCCGGTGCGGCCGCCCTTGAGCCGCATGGTGATCGTCTGCTCGCGCGGCGGCGTCTCCGGCGGGCCGGCGTCCTCGAACTTCTTCAGCCGGGTCTGGGCGGCGGCGTAGCGGGAGGCCATCTCGTGGCTGACGGCGGCGGCCTGGCGCAGGGTGACGACCAGCTTCTTCAGCTTGGCGTGCTCCTCGTCCCAGCGGCGGCGCAGCTCCTCGAAGCGCTCGAACCGGGCCTTGCGCGCCTCGTGAAAGGTGTCGAAGCCGCCGCCGTGCACCCACACGCTGCTGCCGGCCGCGCCGGTCTCGACGCTGATGATCTTGTCGGCGGTGCGGGAGAGCAGCTCGCGGTCGTGCGAGATGAACAGCACGGTCTTCGAGGTGGCCTTGATGGCCTCCTCGAGCCAGCGCTTGGCGGGCACGTCGAGGTAGTTGTCCGGCTCGTCGAGCAGCAGCACCTCCTCCGGGCCGCGCAGCAGCGCCTCCAGCACCAGCCGCTTCTGCTCGCCGCCGGACAGGGTGTTCAGACCGCGCCACTGGGCCTTGTCGAAGGGGATGCCGAGGGCCGCCGTGGTGCAGACGTCCCAGTCGGTCTCGTAGTCGTAGCCGCCGACGTCCGCCCAGTCGGAGAGCGCCTGGGCGTAGGCCATCTGCGTCTTCTCGTCGTCCTGGGCGATCATCGCCAGCTCGGCGGCGTCCACCGCGCGGGCGGCCTTGGCGATCCGCTCGGGGGCGACGGAGACCAGCAGGTCGCGCACCGACGCGTCGGCCGGCAGGGCGCCGGGGCCGGCCGCCTGGTCCTCGCGGCCGGTGGTGCCGACGAACTGGCGCATCACGCCGAGCCCGCCGCTGATCGTCACCGAGCCGCCGTGCGGCTGGACGTCCCCCGCGATCATGCGCAGCAGGGTGGTCTTGCCGGCCCCGTTGGCGCCGACCAGGGCGACCGCGGCGCCCTCGCCGACCCGGAAGGACGCGTCGTCGAACAGCACCCGCCCGTCCGGCAGGTAGTACTCCAGGTGCGAAATCTCGACGTGTCCCATGAGGAGGATTGTCCCAAGCGGACGCGTCCGGCCAAAACCGATTTCGGCCCGGCCCGGCCGAGCCCGCCGGACAGGCCCCTAGGGCCCGTCTTCAAACCCCCGTCGTCCGCCCGAAGGGCTGGCGGGGCGGCGTTGGGGTGCGTGCATCGCAAGGCGGAGGATGGGGGCACCTCCCGGCCGAAGGCTGGGGTGGGGGCACCTCCCGGCCGAAGGCTGGGGTGGGGGCACCTCCCGGCCGGAGGCTGGGGTGGGGGCACCTCCCGGCCGGAGGCTGGGGGAGAGTCCATGCGGTGGGGGCACCTCCCGGCCGGAGGCTGGGGGCCATCGGCGACCGACGACAACGCGGCGAGGCGCGCGCCCTGGCGTCGGCCCGCAGGCGGGGGTTTGAAGACGGGCCCCTAGGCGCTGGGCGCGTCGCCCTGCCCGGGCAGGGTCCGCATCCGCCGGGCCTGGCGGTTGCGCTCGGCGAGCTGGTCGTCCGGCGGGTAGCCGACCTCTTCGAGGGTGAGCCCGTACGGCCGGATCACGTTGACGGCCGAGTTGCGCACCCCGCCCGCCAGCACCTCGCCGGGGAACTCCACCGGCCGGTGCCCGTCGCCGACCAGCAGCATCGCGCCGACCAGGGCCCGGACCATGTTGTGGCAGAAGGCGTCGGCGCGGACGGTGGCGACCGCCAGCGAGCCCTCCTGGGCGGCGTAGGAGTCCACCGGGACGCGGTCCCAGCGCAGCTCCAGCAGGGTGCGGATGGTGGTGGCGCCCTCGCGCTTCTTGCAGTACGCGGCGAAGTCGTGCTCGCCGAGCAGCAGCTTCGCGGCCGCGTTCATCCGGTCCAGGTCCAGCGGCCGGTCGTGCCACAGCACGTGCCCGCGCAGCAGCGGGTCGACGCCGCCGGGGTGGTCGGCGACCCGGTACGCGTAGCGGCGCCAGATCGCCGAGAACCGCGCGTCGAACCCGGCCGGCGCCTCGCCGACCCGGTAGATCCGGACGTCCCCGGGCAGCCGGCCGGCCAGCCGGCGCAGCAGCTTCTCGCGGTGCGCCTCCCACAGCTCGGCCGGCAGGTCGACGTGGGCGACCTGGCCGCGGGCGTGCACCCCGGCGTCGGTGCGGCCGGCCACGGTGAGCGGGAAGTGCTCCGGGCTGCGGGTGACGACCTGCAGCGCGGTCTCGATCTCCTCCTGGACGGTCCGCCGGCCGCCCTTCTGGCGGGCCCAGCCGGAGAACTCGGCACCGTGGTAGGCGAGGTCGAGCCGGACCCGGACGTGCCCGTCGGCCGGGCCGTCCTTCACCGGCGGCTGCTCGGCGCAATCGTTGACCACGTGTCTCTCTTCTCCCGGGACCTCGAAGAACAAGGGAACGGGCCCGCTCCCCCATCGCTGGGAGAACGGGCCCGCAACACACCCAGAGGTGTCAGGCCTGCTCGGCGGCCTCGGCCTCGTCGGCCTTGGTCTCGTCGGCCTTGGGGGCGGCGGCAGCGCTCTCGGCGGCAGCCTCCTTCGAGGCGCGCTTGGTGGCGGCCTCGGCCTCGCCGACGGCGGTCTGCGCGACGGTCAGCGCCTCGACCAGCTCGATCACGGCCATCGGGGCGTTGTCGCCACGACGGGGACCGATCTTGGTGATGCGGGTGTAGCCACCCGGGCGGTTCTCGTAGCGCGGCGCGATCTCGGTGAAGAGGGTGTGCAGCACCGAGACGTCGGTGATGGTCTTGCGCACCAGGCGACGGTTGTGCAGGTCGCCCTTCTTCGCCTTGGTGATCAGCTTCTCCGCCAGCGGGCGCAGGCGGCGGGCCTTGGCCTCGGTGGTGGTGATGCGGCCGTACTGGAACAGCTCACGGGCCAGACCGGCGAGCAGCAGCGGCTCGTGGTGCGGGCCACCGCCCAGACGGGCACCCTTGGTGGGACGCGGCATGGAATTACTCCTCGAATCTCCGACTGCGGCCGTACCAGGTACCGCAGCGGGCGTACGGGCACGGTGCCCGTACGGCTTTCATGACGACGGGGGCGGCTCCGTGGAACCGCCCCCGCGGCCAAATCTCTTAGTACTGCTCGGTCTCGGCGAAGTGCGAGTCGTCGAGGTCGTCGGCGCCGAAGGCGTCGGCGGCGGCGGTCGGGTCGAACCCGGGCGGGCTGTCCTTGAGGGCCAGGCCCATGCCGGCCAGCTTCGCCTTGACCTCGTCGATCGACTTCGCACCGAAGTTGCGGATGTCGAGCAGGTCGGCCTCGGAGCGGGCGACGAGCTCACCCACGGTGTGGATGCCCTCGCGCTTGAGGCAGTTGTAGGAGCGGACGGTGAGTTCCAGCTCCTCGATCGGCAGCGCCAGGTCGGCGGCCAGGGCGGCGTCCGTCGGGGACGGGCCCATGTCGATGCCCTCGGCGTCGATGTTCAGCTCGCGGGCGAGGCCGAACAGCTCCACCAGGGTCTTGCCGGCCGAGGCCATGGCGTCGCGCGGACGCATGGCGGGCTTGGTCTCGACGTCGACGATCAGCTTGTCGAAGTCGGTCCGCTGCTCGACACGGGTGGCCTCGACCTTGTAGGTGACCTTCAGCACGGGGCTGTAGATCGAGTCGACCGGGATGCGGCCGATCTCCTGGCCGGAGGCCTTGTTCTGGACGGCGGAGACGTAGCCGCGACCGCGCTCGACGGTCAGCTCCATCTCCAGCTTGCCCTTGCCGTTCAGGGTGGCGAGGACCAGCTCCGGGTTGTGCACCTCGACACCCGCCGGCGGGGCGATGTCGGCGGCGGTGACGACACCCGGGCCCTGCTTGCGCAGGTACATCACGACCGGCTCATCGTGCTCCGAGGAGACGACCAGCTGCTTGATGTTGAGGATGAGGTCGGTCACGTCCTCCTTGACGCCCGGCACGGTGGTGAACTCGTGCAGGACGCCGTCGATGCGGATGCTGGTGACAGCGGCACCCGGGATCGACGACAGGAGCGTGCGGCGCAGGGAGTTGCCGAGGGTGTAGCCGAAGCCCGGCTCCAGCGGCTCGATCACGAACCGCGAGCGGAACTCGTCGACGACCTCTTCGGTCAGCGACGGACGCTGAGCGATAAGCATGGGGGATGTTCCTCCAGTTGTCTTCGGCACCCACTATTTGATGCCGACAGGACCAAGCGTACGGGCTCCCGCGAGCAGCGACGAATCACTACGTGGGAGCCCGTACGAGGTGTGACGCGTTACCCGCACGCCCGAAGGCGCTGGGTCAGACGCGGCGGCGCTTCGGCGGACGGCAGCCGTTGTGCGGGGTGGGGGTGACGTCCTGGATCGAGCCGACCTCCAGGCCGGTGGCCTGGAGCGAGCGGATCGCGGTCTCGCGGCCGGAGCCCGGACCCTTCACGAAGACGTCGACCTTGCGCATGCCGTGCTCCTGCGCGCGACGGGCAGCGGCCTCGGCGGCCATCTGCGCGGCGAACGGGGTGGACTTGCGCGAGCCCTTGAAGCCGACGTGGCCGGCGGAGGCCCAGGAGATCACGTTGCCCGAGGGGTCGGTGATCGAAACGATGGTGTTGTTGAACGTGCTCTTGATGTGCGCGTGGCCGTGAGCGACGTTCTTCTTTTCCTTGCGGCGGATCTTCTTCGCGCCGGCAGCCTGACGACCCTTGGGGGGCATAAGTCTGTTCTCCTACTGAGGTGGTCGGTCCGCTGACCCGCGGGCCGGAGGGATGTCCGGTGACGGGACGGACTACTTCTTGCCCGGCTTCTTCTTACCGGCGATCGCGCGACGCGGGCCCTTGCGGGTACGCGCGTTGGTGTGGGTGCGCTGACCGCGGACCGGCAGGCCGCGGCGGTGACGCAGACCCTCGTAGCAGCCGATCTCGACCTTGCGGCGGATGTCGGCGGCCACCTCACGGCGGAGGTCACCCTCGACCGTGTAGTTGGCGTCGATGTACTGGCTCAGCTTGACGAGGTCTTCCTCGGAGATGTCGCGAACGCGGACATCCGGGTTGACACCGGTCTCGGCCAGGGTCTGCTGGGCGCGGGTACGGCCGATGCCGTACACGTAGGTGAGGGCGATCTCGATCCGCTTCTCACGGGGGAGATCAACGCCGGCGAGGCGTGCCATTCAAGGCTCCTGTGGTTCTTCAGAGGTCTTGCGCGCTACCTACTCCGACACCTCACGGTGAGGGAGCCCCGGCCTCTGACCGGGGGTGGCAGTCCGTTCGTCGCGGAACGGATCGGGTAGCCCGCTTATGACGTTTTCGCGTCGCGCGAAGTACTACGAGAAATGCTGGGGAGAGATCAGCCCTGGCGCTGCTTGTGGCGCAGGTTGTCGCAGATCACCATGACCCGGCCGTGGCGGCGGATCACCTTGCACTTGTCGCAGATCTTCTTGACGCTCGGCTTGACCTTCATGTTCAGGTTCTCCGGGTCTAGATCTGACGTTCTTACTTGTAGCGGTAGACGATCCGGCCGCGCGTGAGGTCGTAGGGGCTGAGCTCCACGACGACCCGGTCGTCCGGCAGGATGCGGATGTAGTGCATGCGCATCTTGCCACTGATGTGCGCGAGGACCTTGTGACCGTTCTGCAGCTCGACCTTGAACATCGCGTTCGGAAGAGACTCGATCACGGTGCCCTCGATCTCAATGGCGCCTTGCTTCTTAGCCATGAACTGCGAGATCCACCTTCCGGGACCGGCTACCGTATGCGGAACGCTCGTGCGAACCTGGGTTCACCCCAGCCCCGAGGGGAAGAGGGCGTGCTGAAGCACGCTACGAGTGAGCCGACGGTCCATCCTACGCCAGCGCGTCCGGTGCTCCAAAACCGGGGCCCGGGAGGCGGCGCCCGTCACACCGGCAGGTCAGGACGCGGTGGGCGCGGCCAGCGGCTCGACGTGGGCGGTGCACGCCGCGCAGCGGCGGGCGGCCACCGGTATCTCGGTGAGGCACTCGGGGCAGGGGCGCTTGGGGGCCTTGGGCTTCTTCGGCAGGTAGCGCTCGGTGGCCTTGGTGATCGGCAGCACGACGCAGAAGTACAGCACCGCGGCGGTCATCACGAAGGCGATCACCACGTTCAGGAACTGGCCGTACGGGAAGGTCACCCCGGCGACCGTCGCCCGGTACGAGCTGAAGTCGCCGGCCGCGCCGACCACCACGCCGACCAGCGGCGTGAGGAAGGCGGACACGAAGCCGGTCACCACGGCCGTGAACGCGGCACCGATCACCACGCCGACCGCCATGTCGACGACGTTGCCGCGCATCATGAAGTCGCGGAATCCCTTGAGCACGTGCTCTCTCCTGCTCGCTCGTAAGCCGTTCGCTGCCACTGCCAGCCGATAAAAATAGGACAAAGGCCCCGGAGGTCCAAACCTCCAGGGCCCTGATCCCTCGTCAGGCGCGCCGGTCGGCGCCGACGTGACTACGCCAGCGGGTCCGGAGCCGCGGTGACGCCCAGCTGGGCGAGCGCGGCCTTGCCGCCGTCGAAGGCGGTCAGCACCAGCGGGCCCTGCTCGGTCACGGCCACCGAGTGCTCCCAGTGCGAGGCCCAGGTGCCGTCGTTGGTGACGACCGTCCACTCGTCGTCCAGCACGGTGGTGTGCGGGGTGCCCAGCGAGACCATCGGCTCGATCGCCAGCACGGTGCCGGGGACCAGCTTCGGGCCCTTGCCGCGGCCGCGCTCGACGTAGTTGAGCACGTGCGGCTCCATGTGCATCGCGGTGCCGATGCCGTGGCCGCCGTAGCCCTCGGTGATGCCCCACTTGCCCTTGGGCGGCAGCGGCTGGCGGCGGATGTACCCCTCGATCGCCTTGGAGACGTCGACCAGGCGGTTGTTCTTCTTCATCTGGGCGATGCCGGCCCACATCGAGCCCTCGGTCACCCGGCTCAGCATCTCCACCTCGGGGCGGACCTCGCCGACCGGGACGGTGATCGCCGCGTCGCCGTGCCAGCCGTCCAGGATCGCGCCGCAGTCGATCGAGATGATGTCGCCCTCCTGCAGCACCCGGTCACCGGGGATGCCGTGCACGACCTCGTTGTTCACCGAGGCGCAGATCACGCCGGGGAACCACAGGCCGCCGTGGTGGGCGCGGAAGTTCGAGGTGGCACCGTGGTCGGTGATGACCTTGTCCGCGATGTCGTTGAGCTCCTGGGTGGTCACCCCGGGGGCGACCGCCTCGCGGCAGGCCTTGAGCGCCTCGGCGACGACCAGCCCGGCCGCTCGCATCTTCGCGATCTGCTCGGGGGTCTTGATCTCCACCATCAGGTCACGCCTTCCAAGTCCGGATTCCACTGCTACCACCGTACGACGCCGAAACGGCCGGGCCGCCCGCTCCACGGGCGACCCGGCCGTTCGACGCGTACTCCGCCGAGAGGCTCAGCGGTCCTGCTTGAGCGCCTCGATCGCGCGCTGGGTGACCTCGTCCACCTTGCCGAGCGCCGGGATGGTCACCAGGAGGCCCTGCTCCTTGTAGTAACCGATGATCGGCTCGGTCTTGGAGTGGTACTCCTCCAGCCGGACCCGCACGGCCTCCTCGGTGTCGTCCGAGCGCTGGTACAGCTCGCCGCCGCACTCGTCGCAGACGCCCTCGACCTTCGGCGGGTTGTAGGCGACGTGGAAGACGTGGGTGTCGTTCTTGCGGCACAGGCGACGGCCCGCGATCCGCTTGACGACCTCGTCCTCGGGGACCTCCAGGTCCAGCACCCCGTCCAGCTTGATGCCCTGCTCGGCGAGGAACTCGTCGAGCGCCTCGGCCTGGCCCAGGTTGCGCGGGAAGCCGTCCAGCAGGAAGCCGTTGGCGGCGTCCTCCTGGAGCATGCGGTCCTTGGCCATCCCGATCGTCACCTCGTCCGGCACCAGACGGCCGCTGTCGATGTACGACTTCGCCTCGAGCCCCAGCGGGGTGCCCTGGCTGATGTTCGTACGGAACAGGTTGCCGGTGGAGATGTGGGGGATGGACAGGGTCGCGGCGAGCAAGTGCGCCTGAGTACCCTTCCCGGCCCCGGGAGGACCAACGAGGACGATACGCATCAGCGGAGGAACCCTTCGTAATTGCGCTGCTGGAGCTGGCTCTCGATCTGCTTCACAGTTTCGAGTCCGACGCCGACGACGATGAGAACGCTGGTGCCGCCGAACGGGAAGTTGGTCTGCTGTCCGAAGGCGACCAGGGCGATCATCGGGATCAACGCGATCAGGCCCAGGTAGAGCGAACCCGGCCACGTGATTCGGGTCAGCACGTAGTTCAGGTACTCGGCCGTCGGCCGGCCGGCCCGGATGCCCGGGATGAAGCCACCATACTTCTTCATGTTGTCGGCAACTTCTTCGGGGTTGAAGGAGATGGCGACGTAGAAGAAGGCGAAGAAGACGATCAGCAGGAAGTACGTCGCCATGTAGATCGGGTGGTCGCCCTTGACGAAGTTCTGCTTGATCCACACCGCCCAGCCGGCCTGGCTGTTGGTGAGCTGGACCACGAGGGCCGGGATGTACAGCAGCGACGAGGCGAAGATGACCGGGATGACACCGGCCTGGTTCACCTTGAGCGGGATGTACGTCGAGGTGCCGCCGAACGCCCGGCGGCCGATCATGCGCTTCGCGTACTGGACCGGGATCCGGCGCTGGGCCTGCTCGACGAAGATGACCAGCATCACGACGATGATGCCGACCGCGATGACGGAGAGGAACTCGACCCAGCCGCCGCCGATGGTGCCGGACTGCTTGATGGCCCACATCGAGGTCGGGAACTGCGCGGCGATCGAGGTGAAGATCAGCAGCGACATGCCGTTGCCGATGCCGCGGTCGGTGATCAGCTCGCCCAGCCACATGATGACGGTGGTGCCGGCGGTCATCGTGATGACCATGACGGCGATCCGGAACACCGACGTGTCGGGCACGATCTGGTTCGCCAGCGGGCAACCCGAGAACAGCGCACCGCTGGAGGCCGTCGCCACGATGCCGGTGCCCTGGAGCACGGCGAGCGCGATGGTCAGGTAGCGGGTGTACTGGGTGATCTTCGCCGTACCGGCCTGCCCCTCCTTCTTCAGGGCCTCCAGTCGCGGGATCACGACGGTGAGGAGCTGGAGGATGATGCTCGCGGTGATGTACGGCATGATGCCGAGCGCGAAGATCGTCAGCTGGAGGAGCGCGCCACCGCTGAACAGGTTGACGAGCCCGAACAGGCCGTTGTTCCGGGTGTCCTTCACACACTCGTTGACGGCCGTGAAACTCACGCCCGGGATGGGAATGTGCGAGCCCAGCCGGAACAGCACCATGATGCCCAGCGTGAACAGCAGCTTCTTGCGCAGGTCGGGCGTCTGGAACGCCCGCGCGAACGCACTGAGCACGGTGCCTCCTGCGCCTCCCGCGCGTCGTCGGCGGGAGGGTCGGTCCTGAATGGGGAGTTTGCGGTTCGGGCTCCCGTACAGACGGCACAGGCGAGCCTACGCGCAGCCTACAAGGGAACTCCACGGACTCTAACAGTGCGCGGCCACTCGGAAGAAGCGCGCACGGGCCCTCCCCCACTCACGGGGTACGGGATGCCCGGGTTTGCCACACAAAAGAACGACGGCCCCGGCACGGCCCCGGCGGCGCCGGCCGGAACCGGCCCGGAAAAGCGCGAGCCCCGCACCTCCCGGAGGAGGTGCGGGGCTCGAAGCCGGGTGTCAGCGGGCTCAGACGAGCTCGGTGACGGTGCCGCCGGCGGCCTTGATCTTCTCGGCGGCGGAGCCGGAGACGGCGTCGACCGTCACCTGCAGCGCAACCGAGATCTCGCCGGTGCCGAGCACCTTGACGAGGGAGTTCTTGCGAACCGCGCCCTTGGCGACCAGGTCCTCGACGGTGACCTCGCCACCCTGCGGGTAGAGCTCGGCCAGCTTGTCGAGGTTGACGACCTGGAACGTGATCTTGAACGGGTTCTTGAAGCCCTTCAGCTTCGGCAGGCGCATGTGGAGCGGCATCTGGCCACCCTCGAAGCGCTGCGGAACCTGGTAGCGGGCCTTGGTGCCCTTGGTACCACGACCGGCGGTCTTACCCTTGGAGCCCTCACCACGACCCACGCGGATCTTGTCGGTCTTGGCACCCGGGGCGGGACGCAGGTTGTGGATCTTGATCGGGTTGTCGCCCATGATCAGTCCACCTCCTCAACCGTCACCAGGTGACGGACCGTGTGGGCCATCCCGCGGATCTCGGGACGGTCCTCCTTCACCACGACGTCGTGCAGACGCTTGAGACCAAGCGAGCGCAGGGTGTCACGGTGGTTCTGCTTGCTGCCGATGTACGACTTGGTCTGCGTGATCTTCAGGCGAGCCATCAGGCGCTCACCCCGGCAGCACGAGCCCGCAGCAGAGCGGCGGGAGCCACGTCCTCCAGCGGCAGGCCACGGCGGGCGGCGATCTCCTCGGGGCGCACGAGGCCCTTCAGAGCGGCCACGGTGGCGTGCACGATGTTGATCGCGTTGTCCGAGCCGAGCGACTTCGACAGGATGTCGTGGATGCCGGCGCACTCCAGGACGGCGCGCACCGGACCACCGGCGATAACACCGGTACCGGGGGCGGCGGGCTTCAGCAGCACGACGCCGGCGGCCTTCTCACCCTGAACCGGGTGGGGGATGGTGCCCTGGATGCGGGGGACGCGGAAGAAGTTCTTCTTGGCCTCCTCAACGCCCTTGGCGATGGCGGCCGGAACCTCCTTCGCCTTGCCGTAACCGACACCCACGGTGCCCTCGCCATCGCCCACCACGACGAGCGCGGTGAAGCTGAAGCGACGGCCACCCTTGACAACCTTGGCGACACGGTTGATCGCGACGACGCGCTCGACGTAAGCGGTCTTCTCGACGGCCTGGGCGTTGCCCTGACCGTCACGCTTACGGTCGCGCCGCTCGCCACCCGTGCCGCGACCGGCGCCGCCTTCGCGGCGCTGGGGTCCAGCCATTGGAATTACCTCTCTCGTTTACGTCCGTCGACAGAGTCGACGAGCGGCTTAGAAGTCGAGCCCGGCCTCACGGGCCGCGTCCGCCAGGGCGGCGATGCGGCCGGCGTACCGGTTGCCCGCGCGGTCGAAGACGACCGACTCGATGCCGGCGGCCTTGGCGCGCTCGGCGACCAGGCTCCCGACCTTCTTGGCCAGCTCGGTCTTGTCGCCCTCGGTGCCCTTGATGGACACGTCGAGGGTGGACGCCGACGCCAGGGTGTGACCCTTGGCGTCGTCGATGACCTGGGCGACCATGTGACGGTTCGAGCGCGTCACGACGAGACGCGGACGCACCTCGGTGCCGACGACGCGCTTGCGAACGCGGATCGCGCGGCGCTTGCGAGCGGCGCTCTTGTAGGCGTTGCCCTTGCCGATCTTGACAGAGACGCTCATCGCTTACTTACCACTCTTTCCGACCTTGCGGCGGATGACCTCGCCCGCGTACTTGACGCCCTTGGCCTTGTACGGGTCGGGCTTGCGCAGCTTGCGGATGTTCGCGGCGATCTCGCCGACCTTCTGCTTGTCGATGCCGTCCACGTGGAACTTGGTGGGCGACTCGACGACGAAGGAGATGCCCTCCGGCGCGGTGACCAGGATCGGGTGGCTGTAGCCGAGCGAGAACTCCATGTCGGAGCCCTTCGCGTTCACGCGGTAGCCGACACCGCTGATCTCCAGCGACTTGCGGTAGCCCTGGGTCACGCCGGTGATCATGTTCGCCACCAGCGTGCGGGTCAGGCCGTGCAGGGCCTTCGAGCGACGCTCGTCGTTCGGGCGGGTGACGAGCACGGTGCCGTCCTCGCCCTTGCCGATCTCGATCGGCTCAGCGACGACGTGGGTGAGGGAACCCTTGGGGCCCTTCACCGAGACCGTCTGGCCATCGATGGTGACGTCCACGCCAGCGGGGACCTGGATGGGCAGCCGTCCAATACGCGACATTGCTGTACCTCCGTTTCCCGAATTACCAGACGTAGGCGAGAACTTCTCCGCCTACGCCCTTCTTGGCGGCCTGCTTGTCGGTCAGGAGGCCGGACGACGTGGAGATGATCGCCACGCCCAGGCCGCCGAGCACCTTCGGCAGGTTGGTGGACTTTGCGTAAACACGCAGACCCGGCTTGCTGATGCGCTTGATGCCGGCGATGGAGCGCTCACGGTTGGGGCCGAACTTGAGCTCGATGGTCAGCTTCTTGCCGACCTCGCCCTCAGCGGGCTCCTCAACCTTGTAGGAGGAGATGTAACCCTCCTGCTGCAGGATCTCGGCGACGTGCGCCTTGATCTTGCTCGACGGCATCGCGACAGAGTCGTGGTACGCCGAGTTCGCGTTGCGCAGACGCGTGAGCATGTCTGCGATGGGGTCGGTCATGGTCATGATGGCCTCAGGCCTCTCTCGCCGTGGTTTCTCCGCGCCAGGTCCCCCTGCCGCACTCTTCGAGTGCGCCAGGGGCACAAGCGCAGGGGACCTACGACGTAGTAAGACTGGGTGCGAGCCCTCCCAGAAGAGGGCCACGGACATCCATGGGGAAGCCGTGGCAGGGGGCCCGACCCCACCACCTTACGGGACTCCGTACGGCAGGCCCAAAACGGGCCGCTGTGGGATCGGGCACCTCTGCTTCGCTAGCGGTGCCTAGAGCGCTGGATTACCAGGAGCTCTTGGTCACGCCCGGCAGCTCGCCGCGGTGCGCCATCTCACGGAGGCAGACACGGCACAGGCCGAACTTGCGGTACACCGAGTGCGGACGGCCGCAGCGCTGGCACCGGGTGTAGGCCCGGACGCCGAACTTCGGCTTGCGCTCGGACTTCGCGATGAGGGACTTCTTCGCCATTGGCTCACGCCTCCTTGAACGGGAAGCCCAGAGCGCGCAGCAGCGCCCGGCCCTCGTCGTCGGTCTGAGCGGTGGTCACGACGGTGATGTCCATACCGCGCTGACGGTCGACCTTGTCCTGGTCGATCTCGTGGAACATAACCTGCTCGGTCAGACCGAACGTGTAGTTGCCACGGCCGTCGAACTGCTTCGGGGAGAGACCACGGAAGTCACGGATGCGCGGCAGGGCCAGCGACACCAGACGGTCCAGGAACTCCCACATGCGGTCACCACGGAGGGTGACGTGGGTGCCGATCGGCTGGCCCTCGCGCAGCTTGAACTGCGCGATGGACTTGCGAGCCTTGGTCACGGCCGGCTTCTGACCGGTGATCGCGGTCAGGTCGCGGATCGCGCCCTCGATCAGCTTGCTGTCACGGGCGGCCTCGCCGACACCCATGTTGACCACGACCTTGACCAGGCCGGGGATCAGCATGACGTTCTCGTACGAGAACTGCTCCTGCAGCTGGCCCTTGATCTCGGAGTTGTAACGCTCCTTGAGGCGGGGGGCCACCTTCTCAACAGTCGTCTCAGACATCAGATGTCCTCACCGGTCCGCTTGGCAACGCGGATCTTGTTGCCCTGGTCGTCGAAGCGGTAACCGACGCGGGTGACGACCTTCTTGCCGTCCTTCTCCACGACCAGCTGGACGTTGGAGACGTGCACCGGGGCCTCGACGGTCACGATGCCACCCTGGGTACCGGGACCCGGCTTGGTGTGCTTCTTGACCCGGTTGACACCCTCGACCAGGACCTTGTTCTCAGCCGGCATGGCCTTGATGACCTTGCCCTGCTTGCCCTTGTCCTTGCCGGTGATGACCTGGACCAGGTCACCCTTCTTGATCTTCATGCTGTTCGCCATGGGTCAGAGCACCTCCGGCGCCAGCGAGATGATCTTCATGAACTTCTTGTCGCGCAGCTCGCGGCCCACCGGGCCGAAGATGCGGGTACCGCGGGGGTCACCCTCGGTGTTCTTCAGCACGACAGCAGCGTTCTCGTCGAAGCGGATGTACGAGCCATCCGGACGACGGCGCTCCTTGACGGTGCGGACGACGACGCACTTGACGACGTCACCCTTCTTCACCGAGCCACCGGGGATCGCGTCCTTGACGGTCGCGACGATGACGTCCCCGATTCCGGCGTAGCGGCGACCGGAGCCACCGAGAACACGGATGCAAAGGATCTCCTTGGCACCAGTGTTGTCGGCAACACGCAGTCGCGACTCCTGCTGGATCACAGCTTTCTCCTGATCGTCAACGAGAGTCGACGGGCCGGCCGCTGCTCACATCGGCGTCCCCGGGGGGACCCGTTGCACATACGGCCGTACCTCATCGGCTTCGTTACTTGGCCTTCTCGAGGATCTCGACGACGCGCCAGCGCTTCGTCGCGGACAGCGGGCGGGTCTCCGCGAGGAGGACCCGGTCGCCCACGCCGCACGCGTTCTGCTCGTCGTGCGCCTTCAGCTTGTTCGTACGGCGGATGACCTTGCCGTACAGAGCGTGCTTGACGCGGTCCTCGACGGCGACGACGACGGTCTTGTCCATCTTGTCGCTGACGACGAGACCCTCACGGGTCTTGCGGAAACCGCGCGTCTCGTTGGTGTTCTCAGTCATCAGGCGTTCTCCACCGTCTCGATGCCCAGCTCGCGCTCGCGCATCAGGGTGTAGATCCGCGCGATGTCCTTGCGGACGAGCTTGAGCCGTCCGTGGTTGTCGAGCTGCCCGGTCGCCGCCTGGAAGCGGAGGTTGAACAGCTCCTCCTTGGCCTCGCGCAGCTTGGCAACGAGACCCTCGTTGTCCAGCGAGCGAAGCTCAGCAGCCTTGGTAGCGGCCGACATCAGCTCTCACCGTCCTCGCGCCGGACGATCCGGCACTTCATCGGCAGCTTGTGCGCGGCACGGGTGAGCGCCTCGCGAGCAACCTTCTCGTTCGGGTACGACAGCTCGAACATGACCCGACCCGGGTGCACGTTCGCGATCCACCACTCCGGCGAACCCTTACCGGAACCCATGCGGGTCTCGGCCGGCTTCTTGGTGAGCGGGCGGTCCGGGTAGATGTTGATCCAGACCTTGCCGCCACGACGGATGTGACGGGTGATCGCGATACGAGCGGACTCGATCTGACGGTTCGTCACGTAGGCCGGGGTCACGGCCTGGATGCCGAACTGGCCGAACGCCAGCTCGGTGCCACCCTTGGCAGCGCCACGGCGCTTCGGGTGGTGCTGCTTGCGGTGCTTGACCCGACGGGGGATCAGCATTGGGGTCAGGCCTCCGTTCCGGTGTTCTCAGCAGCCGGAGCCTCGGCGACCGGGGCCGCGGGGGCCTCGGCAGCGGCGGGACGACGGCCACGGCCACCGCGCTCGCCACCACGGCGCTCGCCACCGCGGGCGGGACGACCACCCTCGGGACGGGCCGGGCGGTTGCCCGAGCGGGCAGCGGCGTTCTCAGCGCGGACCTCGGCGATGTTCTTGACGTCGCCCTTGTAGATCCAGACCTTCACGCCGATGCGGCCGAAGGTGGTCTTGGCCTCGAAGAAGCCGTAGTCGACGTTCGCGCGGAGGGTGTGCAGCGGCACACGGCCCTCGCGGTAGAACTCCGAACGGCTCATCTCGGCGCCGCCGAGACGACCGGAGCACTGGACCTTGATGCCCTTGGCGCCGGACTTCATGGTGCCCTGCATCGACTTGCGCATGGCACGGCGGAAGGAGACGCGGGAGGACAGCTGCTCCGCGACGCCCTGAGCCACGAGCTGGGCGTCCAGCTCGGGGTTCTTGACCTCGAGGATGTTCAGCTGGACCTGCTTGCCGGTCAGCTTCTCGAGGTCGCCGCGGATGCGGTCGGCCTCGGTGCCACGACGCCCGATGACGATGCCGGGACGGGCGGTGTGGATGTCGACGCGGACGCGGTCGCGGGTGCGCTCGATCTCGACCTTGGAGATGCCGGCGCGCTCCATGCCCTTCGTCATCATGCGACGAATGGCGACGTCTTCCTTGACGTAGTCCTTGTACAGCTTGTCGGCGTACCAGCGGGACTTGAAGTCCGTGCTGATGCCGAGGCGGAACCCGTGCGGGTTAACCTTCTGGCCCATTACCGGGTCCCTTCCTTGCTGCTGACGACCACGGTGATGTGGCTGGTCCGCTTGCGGATCCGGTAGGCGCGGCCCTGGGCACGCGGACGGAACCGCTTCAGGGTCGGGCCCTCGTCAACGTACGCCTCGGAGATGTAGAGGTCGTCCACGTTGGAGTGGTTGTAGTTGTGCGCGGCGTTGGCAATGGCGCTGTCGAGCACCTTGCCGACCGGCACGGTGGCGGCCTGCGGAGCGAAACGCAGGACGGCCTGGGCCTCCGTGGCATTCATGCCACGGATGAGGTCCACCACGCGGCGGGCCTTCATGGGCGTCACGCGGATGTACCGCGCCTGTGCCCTGGCTTCCATGGTTGTCCCCTTAATGGAGTAAGTCATTGAGTCGTTCTGGCGCTGAAAGCTCAGGCCCCGTGGCCGGAGGCCACTGAAGGGGCTCTTAGCGGCGCTTCGACTTCCGGTCTTCCTTCACGTGGCCACGGAAGGTGCGGGTCGGAGCGAACTCGCCGAGCTTGTGGCCGACCATCGACTCGGTGACGAACACCGGGACGTGCTTGCGGCCATCGTGGACCGCGATCGTGTGACCGAGCATGCTCGGGGAGATCACGGAACGACGGGACCAGGTCTTGATGACGTTCTGAGTACCCGCCTCGTTCTGAGCGTCCACCTTCTTGATGAGGTGGCCGTCGATGAAGGGGCCCTTCTTGAGACTGCGCGGCATCTGACCTGCTCCTAGCGCTTCTTGTTGGTCTTGCGGCGGCGCACGATGAGCTTGTCCGACGCCTTGTTCGGGCGACGGGTACGGCCCTCGGGCTTACCCCACGGCGAGACCGGGTGGCGACCACCGGAGGTCTTACCCTCACCACCACCGTGCGGGTGGTCGATCGGGTTCATGGCGACACCACGCACGGTCGGGCGGACGCCCTTCCAGCGCATGCGGCCGGCCTTGCCCCAGTTGATGTTCGACTGCTCGGCGTTGCCGACCTCGCCGACGGTGGCGCGGCAGCGCGCGTCGACCAGGCGGATCTCACCGGAGGGCATGCGCAGGTGCGCCATCTTGCCCTCACGCGCCAGCAGCTGGATGCCGGAGCCGGCCGAGCGGGCCAGCTTGGCACCGCCGCCGGGACGCAGCTCCACCGCGTGGATGGTGGTACCGACCGGGATGTTGCGCAGCGGCAGGTTGTTGCCCGGCTTGATGTCGGCGCCAGCGCCGTTCTCGATCCGGTCACCCTGCGCGATGCCGCGCGGCGCGATGATGTAGCGCTTCTCGCCGTCCGCGTAGTGCAGGAGCGCGATGCGCGCGGTGCGGTTCGGGTCGTACTCGATGTGCGCGACCTTGGCCGGCACGCCGTCCTTGTCGTGACGACGGAAGTCGATCACGCGGTAGGCGCGCTTGTGACCGCCACCCTGGTGGCGAGCGGTGACACGACCGGCGTTGTTACGGCCGCCCTTGCTGTGCAGGGGGCGAACCAGCGACTTCTCCGGCGTGGACCGCGTGATTTCTACGAAGTCGGCCACGCTGGAGCCACGACGGCCCGGCGTAGTCGGCTTGTACTTGCGGATGCCCATTTGGCTCTCTCGTCCTCGTCCTAATCGACGATCACGATCTCCTGGTTCAGGAGACCGGACCACCGAAGATGTCGATGCGGTTGCCCTCGGCCAGCGTCACGATGGCGCGCTTGGTGTCCTTGCGCTTGCCAAAGCCCGTCTTGGACCGCTTGCGCTTGCCCTGACGGTTGATCGTGTTGACAGCCTCGACCTTGACCGAGAAGACCGCCTCGACGGCCTGCTTGATCTGGGTCTTGTTGGCGCCCGGCGACACGATGAACGTGTACTTGTTCTCGTCGAGAAGGCTGTAGCTCTTCTCGGAGATGACCGGCTTCACCAGGACGTCACGGGGGTCCGTGAACGTCTTGCTCGTAACGTCGCTCATCAGGCGGCGCTCCCTTCGAGCTCGCCCTCAGCGGCAACGGCCTTGGCGGACGCGGCCGGACCGGCCACGAAACGCTCGAAGGCGGCCTGGGTGAAGACCACATCGTCGGAGACGAGCACGTCGTAGGTGTTCAGCTGACCCGCGTCCAGGATGTGCACGTTCGGCAGGTTGCGAGCGGACTTGACGCCCAGCTCGTCCGAGCGCTCGACGACCAGGAGGACGTTCTTGCGGTCGGTGATCTTGCCGAACAGGCCCTTGGCGGCCTTGGTCGACGGCGCCTCGGTCGCGGTCACGCCGGTGACGACGTGAATGCGGTTGTGGCGGGCCCGGTCGGTGAGCGCACCGCGCAGGGCGGCGGCGATCATCTTCTTCGGGGTCCGCTGCGAGTAGTCGCGCGGCACGGGACCGTGCACGACGCCACCGCCGGCGAACTGCGGCGCACGGGTCGAGCCCTGACGGGCGCGGCCGGTGCCCTTCTGGCGGTACGGCTTCTTGCCGCCACCGCGGACCTCGCCGCGAGTCTTGGTCTTGTGGGTGCCCTGACGGGCCGCAGCGAGCTGCGCCACGACGACCTGGTGCATCAGCGGAACGCTGACCTTCGCGTCGAAGATCTCGGCCGGCAGCTCGATGCTGCCGGTCTTGTCGCCAGCCGGCGACAGGATGTCAATGGTGCTCATTTCCTCACAGCCCCTTCGCCGCGGTGCGGACGAGGACGAGGCCGCCGTTCGGGCCCGGGACGGCGCCCTTGATGAGCAGCAGACCCTTCTCCGCGTCGACCGCGTGCACGGTCAGGTTCTGGGTGGTCACACGCTCGTGGCCCATCCGACCAGCCATGCGCAGGCCCTTGAACACACGGCCCGGGGTGGCGCAGCCACCGATGGAACCGGGCGAACGGTGCTTGCGCTGGGTGCCGTGACCGGCGCCGAGACCACGGAAGTTGTGGCGCTTCATGACACCGGCGAAGCCCTTGCCCTTGGAGGTGCCGGTCACGTCGACCTTGACACCCGCCTCGAACAGCTCGGCGGTGATCTCCTGGCCCAGGGTGTACTCGGACGCGTCCGAGGTACGGAGCTCGACCAGGTGGCGGCGCGGGGTGACACCGGCCTTGGCGAAGTGGCCCGCGAGGGGCTTGTTCACCTTGCGGGGGTCGATCTCGCCGAAGCCGATCTGGACGGCGTCGTAGCCGGCCGGGCTGTCGGCGGTGTGGACCTGGGTCACGACATTCGGCCCGGCCTTGACGACGGTCACCGGGACGACCCGGTTGTTCTCGTCCCAGACCTGGGTCATGCCGAGCTTCTCGCCCAGGATGCCCTTAATCTGCTTAGCCATCTTCGGTGCGCCTCTCAGAGCTTGATCTCGATGTCGACGCCGGCCGGCAGGTCGAGACGCATCAGCGAGTCAACCGTCTTCGGCGTGGGGTCGAGGATGTCGATCAGACGCTTGTGAGTACGCATCTCGAAGTGCTCGCGCGAGTCCTTGTACTTGTGCGGCGAGCGGATGACGCAGTACACGTTCTTCTCAGTGGGCAGCGGCACCGGGCCCGCGACCTGCGCACCAGTACGGATCACCGTCTCGACGATCTTCTTCGCCGAGGAGTCGATGACCTCGTGGTCGTAGGCCTTGAGCCGGATGCGGATCTTCTGTCCCGCCATGGCTACTCAGTAGTCCTTCTGTCGTTAGTCACTGCACGAATCCCCTCCGACCCCCGCGCTCGGGCGTGTCGCACTCGCGCTTGCAAAAAACCGGCGAAGAACTCGTCGGTTTCGAACTTTCCGGGGTGGGGGGAGCCGGGTCGAGACCCCGCACACGCTTCCCGGAAGATTCCCGTACGTCCGCCCCGCAGCTGCCGTGGCGTAGAACTCACGCTTGACGGCCATCACGGGAACGACGAGTACATGGGACTCGCTTCCGGTCCTCCCGGCGGGAGGCGCGCAGCATCGGCACTCAACCGAGCAACTTGGACATACTGCCACATGGAGCAGCCCGGATGCCAATCGGGGCCGGTGAGGCGCACCTCACCGGCCCCGAGAGGGTGACCGTCGTCAGCCGCGGCCGCGGCCGCGGACCCGCGTCACCACGGACGCTTCGAGCCGCAGACCAGCGACCACTCCTCGCCGGTCACGTTGGCGCACCACAGCCGGCCCTTGTCGGGCTCGTTGTTGTACTCGTGGAGGCCCTTGTTGACCGGGGCGCAGTCGGTGGGACCGGCCGGGTCGTACTTGGGGCACTTGCCGTTGCGGTTCACCAGGATGTGCGCGCGCCAGGCGTCCGCGCCCATGTCGATGCCCTTGGCGTCGGCGGTGGGGACGTACTCCGGTTTGGTGGTCGGCATGTAGCGGTCCACCGACCAGGAGGCCGACATGGCGGCGAACAGCGCCATGGCGCAGACCGCGCCCGCGACCAGGCGCCCGGTGACGGTCGGCCGCAGCGTCACCGGCGCGGGCCCGCCGTCGGCGCCGACGCGCTGCACCGTCCGCAGCCAGGCGGTGCCCCGCTGGACGGCGAACATCAGGCCGAGCACCGCGAGGATCATCAGCGCGTACAGGATGATCCAGGTGGTGCGCGGGTACAGCATGACGGCCTTGTCCTTCGCCAGGTGCGAGGCGAAGTAGAAGCGCAGCAGCCAGGCGCTGATCAGCGTCGCCGCGGTGGTGCGGACCAGGACGCTGCGCAGACCGAGGCCGAGCGCCAGCGCGGCGCCGGCCAGCAGCAGCAGGGTGTAGGCGCTCTGCCCGGCGAGCTCACCGCGCCACGGGAAGTCGTGGTAGTTCAGGTCGCCGTTGCGGTCCGAGGCCCAGCCCATGATGTACGCCGGGTCGATGTACACCGAGAGGTAGGCGTACCGGTCCTTGGCCTGGGCGCCCTGCTTCACCAGCTCGTACAGCAGCGGCGAGCCGACCACGCCGGCGCTCACCAGCGTCGCGGCCAGGAACAGCAGCACCCGCTTGACCCGGGCGGCGCCGCGGCGCCACGGCACCAGGAACAGCGTCAGCACCAGCACGCCGGGCGCGGCCCAGACGAACCAGCCCGAGTACCAGAGGAACATCACGCCGAACGAGACGCCGAAGCCGACGCCGCGCAGCACGGTGGAGCGCGTGGTCAGCTCGTGCGCCCGGCGCAGCTCGCGCAGGGCCCCGGCCAGCATCGGCACCATGACCAGCATCGTCACGTGGCTGTACGGGCGGATCGGGTCCAGGAAGAGGATCGCGGCCGGGACGGCGACCAGCAGCGCCCAGAACGGGCGCAGCAGCAGTCGCCAGGACAGGTACGCCATCGGGCCGACCAGCGCGCTGCAGATCAGCTGGACGTCCTTCATCGCGTAGCCGACGCCGCCGATACCGCCGTAGAACAGCTTCGACCAGACCGCCAGCACGGCCGGGAAGCCGGGCGGGTAGACGCCGGGCAGGCCCTTGCCGCGCAGCATGTCGTTGGCCATCCCGATGAGGTTGCCCGGGTCGCCCTCCTGGCCGCCGAGGCCCCAGTCGGTGCCGTTCAGCGCCACCGCGATGCCGCCGGCGACCGCGCCGGTGGCCAGGCCGGCGACGGCCGCGCAGACCAGCCGCTGGGTGAGCTGGTAGCGGGCCAGGCTGCCCCGGTAGGCCGTGTAGAGCAGCACCGCCAGGACGGGCAGCCCGACCACGGCGGCGTACTTCTGCACCATGGCCAGACCGCTGACCTGGCCGACGCGGTTGAGCGGGTTGACGTTGATGCGCATGCAGAGCAGCGTGAAGACGAACGCCGCCACGACCGAGACCAGGGCCTCGGCCGAACGGACCGCCCAGGGCCGCGCCAGCAGGCCGTCCATCCGCCCGGGGCGGGCAGCGGAGGCGCCCTCCGGTTGTCGCGGCTCCGCCTCGGAGCCGCCGACCGGGCTGGTGGCCAGATCAGTCATGTCTGTCACTTCCGTGCGTGGCCACGTCCGGTGAGTGGCATGGAGTGGCGGGGTGGGTCGGCGATCGGGATCAGCCGACATGATAGAACCGCCGCCCGGAGCGGCTGCTCCGGGCGAAGGGCCTGCTGGAGGGGATCCGCGCCGGTCAGCTGCTGCGGACGGCGCGGCCGACCATGGCGCCGGCGTGGGCGAAGTCACCCGCGCCGAGGCGTCCGGCGGCCACCATCAGGGCGTGCAGACGGGACGAGAGGTGCAGGTCGGCCGAGCGGGCCGCCGCGTTCCAGCCCTTGGCGCGCAGTTCCTTGGCGATCAGCCCGTAGTAGCGCAGTTCCTCGTCGAAGCGCTTGCCGTCCTTGACCCGGGTCGAGGAGTCGCTGGCCTGGTGACGGCGGTAGCGGAAGACCTCGCGCTCGTCGACCAGCAGGTTGCCGCCCTCCATCAGCATGTCGACCATGAACGCCAGGTCGTGGACGGCGTCGATGTCGGGGCGGTACGGGATCTTGGAGAGCGCCGACTGCCGGTAGAGGAGCGACGGGGTGTACAGCCAGTTGCCGGACAGCAGGCTCTTGACCGCGTCCTCGCCGCTGATCACGCCGGCCTTGCGGGCGGGGGCGGCGATCCGGCGCTTGACCTTGTCGCCGATGCCGAGCGAGGGCACCAGGTTCCCGTCGCTGTCCATCACCTTCACGCCCGGCTGGACCGCGATCGCGTTCGGGTCGGCCTTCATCCGCTCCAGGACGACGTCCAGGTAGTCCGGCTCCAGCAGGTCGTCGGCGCCCATCATGGAGACGAACTCGCGCTCGGCCAGGGTCGACGCCTTGTACGTGTTGCCGTTGGGGCCCAGCCGCTCCTCGTTGCGGACGTACCGGATCCGGTCGTCGCCCAGGCCCTCGATGTACTCCAGCGCCCGGTTGCCCGGGTACTGGTCGTCCACCACGGTCAGTCGCCAGTCCTGCTGGTTCTGGGCCCGGATGCTGTCGATGGTGGCGAACAGGTACTCCGGGTCGCCGTAGTACGGGATGACGAAATCGACGCTCATGACGGCGCCGCACCTCCTGGTCCTGGGTCACGCTCGGGTGCCGCCCGGCCGCGGCCGCCGGGCGAGCCAAGTCAACCAGCTTCCGGCCGGTGATCGGGGAGCGGTGCCGCTCCGGGCACCGCGCCCGGCCCCGCGGCCGGCGGGCCCGGCTCTTCGGACGAACGGTTCGGGAGGGTCCCCCGGTTCGGCGGTTCACCGGAATGACGGTTTCTCACGACGCGGCGGGAACCGCCGGCCCGCGCGACGGGGGCCCGCCGTCCCGCCTGGTTCACGGTGATCCGTGTGCGAGCGCTGGGAGTTCCAGCCTACGGGTCGGGCTTCTCCGCGGGCACTCCGGCCCCCACCGGGCTCGAGGACTCTCCGACGCCCCGTCAGCGCACGCGCCGGCGGTGGCGGCCGCGCCCCGCACGCGCCGGCCGCGCCCGGTTCCGGCCCCGGTGCCCCGGCCCGGCCGACGGCACGGAGAAGGCCCCGCACCCTCGGGTACGGGGCCCTCCTCGTGCGCGTCGCCCGCCCCGCGGGAGAGGGCGTCAGCGGTCGGAGCCGACCGGGGCGTCCAGGCGGTCGTTGTTGTGGCGGACGCCCTCGTTGATGGCCACCGTGCGGGCCAGGTCGGTGAGCTTCTTCTCGAGCGAGCGGAAGCGCAGGTAGGTGTTGAGGGTGAGGAAGCCCATGGCGATCACCATCAGGTAGAGCACCAGGTCCGTGCCGCGGCCGACGCCCAGCGCGGTGGCCAGCTTGGTCACGCCGGTCGGCCACAGGATGGCGACGATGTTGGCGATCACGAACAGGGCGAAGGCGATGCGCTTCCACGCCCGGGTGTTCGCGGCGTCCCAGCGCCGGACGAACAGGAGGGCCATGGCCACCGCGGCCAGGACCAGGATCAGCTGGATCCAGAGGTGATTCATCGGCGGTTACGCTCCCGCAGCGAGATGTCGAAGAGGATGTTCACGCCGTTGATCAGGGACTGGCCCTTGGCGCGCGAGTAGTCGGTGTACAGGATGTCCACCGGAACCTCGGCGACCCTCAGGTCCGAGCCGGCGAGGAAGGAAACGATCTCCGAAGCGTGGGCCATGCCGTTCATGGTGATCTTGATCCGGCTGGCGGCCTCACGGTTCATCACGCGCAGACCGTTGTGCGCGTCGGTGAGCTTCAGCTTTCGGGCGGTCGGGCTGACGGCGGCGGCGGTGCGGAGCACGACCCGCTTGATCCACGGCACCTGGCCGGTCTGCTCGATGAAGCGGGAGCCGAGGACGATGTCGGCCTCGCCCTGGCGCAGCAGCGCCACCATCTTCTCGACGTCGGCGGTCTGGTGCTGGCCGTCCGCGTCGAAGGTCGCGAAGTACTCGGCGCCCTCCTGCCCGAGCGCGTACTTCAGACCGGTCTGGAGCGCGGCGCCCTGCCCCAGGTTGACCGGGTGCCGCACGAGGTGCGCGCCGGTCGACATGACGTGCTGGGCCGTGTCGTCGGTGCAGCCGTCGTCGACCACCACGATGTTCGGGAAGGTCTTGCGCGCACCCTCCACGACGTCGGCGATCACCTGGCCTTCGTTGTACGCCGGGATCACCAGCCAGACGTTGTCATACTCGGACACAGGTGCTCCATGCTTGGCGAACGGCACGGCGGCCCGTGCCTCGGGTCTGTCTATCGATGATGGTCATGGGCGTCGGCCGATCACAGTCCGGTCCCCCGCCCTCAACGGGTCCGCAGCGGCTCTGCCGCGGTCCGGTCGGCCGGGTCGGCGGCGGGGCGGGAGGGGAATGCGCGGTACAGCGACCACAGCATCAGGACGGCACTGACCAGCGACCCCGCCAGGTAGGCGAGCTCCGCGCGGAGACCGACGCCGCCCGGCGTGAGCGCGACAGCCACCAATGCTACGGAACCGGCCGTCCAGCCCACCAGTTGGCGGCGGTGCTGCGAGCTCGACATCAGCGCCTGGCCGAAGACCGTCGCGAGGACGTAGCAGAGCGTCCCGAACACCAGCCAGAGGAAGTCCAGCGGTCCGAGCACGTCCTTGGCGTTGAACAGCAGCGGGTTGAGCCTGGAGCCGAGCACGATCACCGGCAGCCCACCGCCGATGCACATCGCGGCGACGATCGCGGTGGTACGGGTCAGCACCTTGCGGAACTCGCCGTGGTCGCCGGCCGCGGCGGCGCCGGAGAGCGCGGAGACCATCGAGGCCTGCAGGGCGCTGTAGGCGAACAGCGGCGCCCGGGCCATCACCACCGCCTGGCCGATCGCGAAGACCAGGGCGTCGGAGGCCTCGGAGTGCTTCGGCGCGAGCAGGCGCACGCAGACCACGGTCGCGTTGACGACCAGCTGGCTGAGCATGACCGAGGCGATCAGCAGGCCGAGCCCGCTGGTGAGCTGCTTCCAGGACACCTCCGGCCCCGGAGTGCGGTCCGCGAGGGTGTCGCGCAGGCCGATCAGCGAGGCGGCCACCGGCGAGACGAAGAGGATCAGGCCGAAGGCGAGCGCCGAGTGCAGCCCGGCCAGGGCCGCCACGCCGGCCAGGCCGATGCGCAGCCCCCCGTCGACCGCCAGCTGGGTGCCGTACGGCCCGAACAGCCCGAGTCCGGCCAGCGCGCCGCGGGCGACCGAACTCACCGCGAGACCGGCCAGGCCGCCGGCCAGGGCGACCACCAGGGTGCGGTCGCCGCTGAACAGCTGGTCGGCGATCGGGCCGGCGGCGGCCGCCAGCAGCGCGCAGACCGCGGCCAGGATCGCCATGGCCAGCAGCAGCATCCGCCGTACCGCGGGAAGCGCCCCGTGTCCGGCCACCTTGCGGGCGGCGACCAACCGGGTCAGCTCCAGCTCGACCGGCTGGAAGAGGCCCCATCCGACGGACATCACGATGGTCCAGAGCATCGTCACCCTGGCCGCGCCGACGGTGCTCAGGCTGTAGCCCACGAGCGCCATGTACACGTACGCCGAGGCTCCGAGCACGACCGTGCCACCGACCACGAGCCGCGCCCCCGGGGGAAGCACCCCAAGCAGCTTGGCGATCGGGTTCTTCATCACATGACCACCGAATTCACCGGCCGGCCGAGCCACACGTCTCCGCACGAGGCCGGCCAGGCCGTGCGATTGCTGTGAATAGTAGCGGGTGGCCGTGAACCCTCGGTGCGCGCCGACCGCGTATCCGATGACATCTCAGCCGCCGGGGAAGGTGCGGCCCCACGGCTGGGTCCAGAGGATGCCCGGATCGCTCACCACGGTGACCGTCGTGCCCTGCTTGGCCAGGTCCCGCTTGATCCGCTCGCCCACGGAACGGTCGGCGGTGAGGATCTTCGGCGCGGTGCGCGCCGCGGGCAGCTGCTGGACGGCGCCCTTGAGCTTGGCGAACGAGCGCTGGTAGTCCTCCTCCTTCACCTGGGGGCCGCCGATGTCCACCCAGTGGACGTCGTACAGCGCCTTCATGTCGCCGCCGCGCCGGTTCAGCAGCGAGGCGAGCCAGGTCGCCTTGAGGTTCTTGTAGTCGTCGTTGGAGACCAGCGCGACCACCGGTCCGTCACTGCGCAGGGCGGTCAGCGCCGCCGCGCCCTCGGGGCCCATGTCGCTCTCGAACTCGCCGCGGCCCCAGACCACCAGCGGGTTGCCGGACCAGGCGGACGGGGCGTCGTCGGTGGTCAGGAAGCCCCACTGCACGTTGGCGAAGAGGCTGAGCGCGGCGGCGACGGTCAGGCCGGAGAGCGCCAGCTCCCCCAGCCGCCGGGTGAGCGTCCGGCCGGTCCCCCGGGACGACGTCTGCAGGACGGCCCCGACCGCGCCGACCGAGATCAGGGCGACCACGACGCCCACGGCCGTCATCTTGTGGAAGTAGTACGAGTACCTGCCGATGGTGTGCAGCTGGTAGGCGGCGAAGGCGGTCAGCAGCGCGCCCGTGCCGAGCAGCACCGCCAGGTGCGCCTGGCCGGTGGCCGTGCGGCGGTTGCGCGGCATGGCGGCCGCCAGCAGGCCGAGAAGACCGCCGCCGATCAGGATCGAGCGGTCCGCGCTGACGCTCGGGCCGCTCATGTTCGAGGCGCTGGCCACGTCGAGGTCGCCCAGCACGGAGAGGGCGCTCGGCAGGGCCGCCACCGCCAGGGCGCAGGCCAGTGCGCCGAGCGTCCACCACCAGCGCCCGGCGAACCTGCGCCGGTGCACGACCAGGGCGCCCAGCAGCGCCACGCCGACGAACGCGCCGTAGATGTTGTAGGTGAAGGTGACGGTGATCAGACCGGCGGAGGCGACCAGCAGGAACTCGGTGAAGCCCATCGCCGGCCGGATCAGCACCGCCAGGGCGAGCGCGATCAGCAGCAGGCCGATGAACGTGGAGTCGAAGCCGTGGGTCAGCAGGTCCAGGTAGTTGCTGGCGAGCATGATCGAGCCGACGGTCGCGCAGACCGCCGCGGCCCGCCAGCCGCGCAGCCGCGGTCCGCCGATCCACCGGGCCGCCCAGACCAGCGCCGTGCAGAACAGCGCGTACGCCACCAGCAGGTACAGGAAGTACCGGTTCATGGTCTGGAGCATGTCGCCCGGGTCGGCGGCGGAGTGGACCAGCGTGTCCGTCCAGGCCAGCAGGAAGTGCGAGCCCTGCGGATAGGTCACCTCGGACGGCGGGATCAGGTAGGCCCTGGCCGCTTCCTGGTGGAGGAAGTTGAAGCCGCCGACGCCCTGGATGCCGGAGAAGAAGGAGAAGTGCGCGAGCCGGTCCTCCGACGTCGCGAAGTAGGCGACCCGCTCGGCCGCCGAAGCCCCGGCCACGGGGTGGAACAGGTAGTGCCAGAAACCGGCGAAGGTGCCCAGCACCAGCAGGTCGGACCAGCGGAAGCGCAGCGGCAGCCCGGGGGCGCGCCGGCCGGCCCAGGCCGCCGTGGTGAGCACGGTGAACATCGTGCCCGTGGTGGCGACCGGCGACAGGCCCCAGGGCCAGAGCGAGAAGACCAGGCCGAAGCTCAGCACGGCCCCGGCCACGATCAGGCCGGCGACGAAGAGCCGGTCGAGCAGCACACCGCCGACCCGGATCACGGCGGCGACGGCGAGCAGCAGCAGCGGCAGCAGCACCACGCCCAGGTGGAGGGCGATCAGCCCGGCCGGCAGCAGCCAGGACAGGGCGAGCCCGCCGACCAGGACGAGCGGGTTGCGCCGCCGCCGTCCGGCACCGGAGGGGCGTGGCCCGGGCGGTGCGGTCGGTCGATGGATCCCGCTGTCGGGCGAGCTGTGTACGGTCGACACGGTGCCGTGCCCCTCCGGTCAAGTCCCTGCCGCCCGTCTCCCCCCGATCGGGTCCGGACTTCCTCTACCGTCTGCGGGCAGGCTACAGGCGCCAGCATACCGAGGGATGGTGTCGGCACTGACCGTTCGGGCCCGCGGGCGGGCCGTCCGCGAACCGTCGGCCGGCTCCGCGCCGCCCGTCGGACACCGGCGGTTCAGGACCCGGACGCGCGGGACTCCCCGCCCCGGAACACCCAGACCTTCAGCAGCACGAACCGGGCCACCGTGGCCAGTCCGTTGGCGACGACCAGCCCGGCCACCTCGACCGGCCGGGAGGCGTCCGGCGCCACCTCGGCCAGCAGGGCGAGGACCCCGGAGCTCAGGCCGAGGCCGATCAGGAACGCCACCGCGCCCTGCACCTGGTGGCGGAGCATGCCCCGGGAGCCGACCACCCCGAAGGTGAAGCGGCGGTTGGCCGCCGTGTTGGCCACCGCGCTGACCGCCAGGGCGATCAGGTTCGCCGCCTGCGGATCCGTGAACCACCGCGCGGCGACGAACAGCCCCAGGTAGAAGAGGGTGCTGAGGACGCCGATGACCAGGAAGGACGGCAGCTGCCGCCGGGTCCTCGGAGCGGGGCCGGCGGGCTCCCCGGACGGGGTCACCGGCGGGGCCCCTGCTCGTCGTCCTCGGCCGAGTCGTACCCGACGAAGTAGGTCGGCCGGGCCTGCACCGCCGAGTAGATCCGGCCGACGTACTCCCCCAGCAGCCCGACGCAGATCAGCTGGACGCCGCCGAGGAACAGCATCCCTATGTACAGCGAGGACCAGCCGGGCACCGTCGACCCGAGCGCGTAGGCGACGGTGGCGTGGATCGCGAGCGCGATGCAGACCACGAAGCTGACCAGGCCCAGGTAGGTGGCCAGCCGCAGCGGGGCGGCGGAGAAGTTGGTGATGCTGTCCAGCGCCAGCCGCACCATCTTGGAGACCGGGTAGTGGGTGCCGCCGGCCACCCGCTCCTCGCGGACGTACACCACCTCGCCGCTGGGGAAGCCCAGCCACGGCACCAGCAGCCGGTAGACGGGCTGGTGCTCGGGCAGTTGCTTGAGGGCGTCCACGGCGGCCCGGCTGAGCAGCCGGAAGTCGCCCGCCTGGTTGGGCATCCGCTTGCCGACGAGCTTGCGCATCAGCCAGTAGTAGGCGCCCGCCGTGCGGCGCTTGAAGACGGTGTCGGTGCCGCGGTCCCCGCGCACGCCGTAGACCACGTCGAGGCTCTGCTCGCGGGCCAGGCCGAGCATCTCCGGGATCTTCTCCGGCGGGTCCTGGAGGTCGGCGTCGATGCTGACCACGTAGTCGCCGAGCGCCCGGTGGATGCCCGCGGTGAGCGCGGCCTGGTGCCCCGAGTTGCGGGCGAAGCGGACGATGCGGAACTCCGGCCAGTCCTGCCGGATCTTCTGCATCAGGACGGGCGTGGCGTCGCGGCTGCCGTCGTCGACGCCCACGACCTCGTAGGAGACCCCCAGCCCGTCCAGGATCGGACGCAGCCGCTCGACGGTGAGCGGAAGCGCCTCCTGCTCGTTGTAGATCGGCATCACGACCGAGAGCAGCGGTGCCGTAGACATGACGTGGGTCCCACTTTCCGCGATGGCGGGGCTGGATGGTGAGCCGACCATAACAGTCGGCCATGAGCTCACCGTGAGAGCAAGGGGCAGGCGGGTGAGCGCCCGGTGAGACGCCGAAGGGCCCCACGCACTCGCGGTGCGTGGGGCCCTTCGGACTGGCCTGACGAGCAGGACAGGTCAGAGCATCAATTACTTGATGATCTTGGTGACCTGGCCGGCGCCGACGGTGCGGCCACCCTCACGGATGGCGAACTTGAGGCCTTCCTCCATGGCGACCGGCTGGATCAGCGCGACGGTCATGGCGGTGTTGTCGCCCGGCATGACCATCTCGGTGCCCTCGGGGAGGGTCACGACGCCGGTCACGTCCGTGGTACGGAAGTAGAACTGCGGGCGGTAGTTGTTGAAGAACGGGGTGTGGCGGCCACCCTCGTCCTTCGACAGGATGTAGGCCTGGGCCTCGAAGTCGGTGTGCGGGGTGACCGAACCCGGCTTGATGATGACCTGGCCGCGCTCGACGTCCTCGCGCTTGATGCCACGGAGCAGCAGACCGACGTTCTCACCGGCCTGGCCCTCGTCGAGCAGCTTGCGGAACATCTCGATGCCGGTGACCGTGGTGGTGGTCTTCTCGGTCTTGATGCCGATGATGTCGACGGTCTCGTTGACCTTGAGGATGCCGCGCTCGATGCGACCGGTGACGACGGTGCCACGACCGGTGATCGTGAAGACGTCCTCGATCGGCATCAGGAACGGCTGGTCCACGGCGCGGGCCGGGGTGGGGATGTTCTCGTCGACCGCGTGCATGAGGCCGAGGAGCTTCTCGCCCCACTCCTTGTCGCCCTCGAGGGCCTTCAGGGCGGAGACGCGCACGACCGGCAGGTCGTCGCCCGGGAACTCGTACTCGGAGAGGAGCTCACGGACCTCGAGCTCGACGAGCTCCAGGATCTCCTCGTCGTCCACCATGTCGGCCTTGTTCAGGGCGACGACGATGTAGGGGACGCCGACCTGGCGGGCCAGGAGGACGTGCTCCTTGGTCTGCGGCATCGGGCCGTCGGTGGCGGCGACGACGAGGATCGCACCGTCCATCTGGGCCGCACCGGTGATCATGTTCTTGATGTAGTCCGCGTGACCCGGGCAGTCGACGTGGGCGTAGTGACGCGCCTCGGTCTGGTACTCGACGTGCGCGATCGAGATGGTGATACCGCGCTGCCGCTCCTCCGGCGCCTTGTCGATCTGGTCGAACGGCGTGAAGGGGTTGATCTCCGGGTACGCGTCGTGCAGCACCTTGGTGATGGCCGCGGTAAGGGTCGTCTTACCGTGGTCGATGTGACCGATGGTGCCGATGTTGACGTGGGGCTTCGTCCGCTCGAACTTCGCCTTCGCCACTGCAGTCCTCCTGAGGACAGTTCCTGTACGCCGTGCTGACGTCAGTTGGTCTTGATCGGGCTTGGTCCGTGGTGCCGCAAGCACCTCGTACCGTCCCGCGGGTGGGGGCCGGAGGCCCCGGGAGGATCCGTCCGGATCCTCCCGGGTCGCCTCCTAATAGCCTAAGGGGTCGGAATCATCCCGAATGTCGGACTGATTCTGAAGCCGGCAGTGCCGGACCTCACTCGCCCTTGGACTTGGCGATGATCTCCTCAGCCACGGCCTTGGGGACCTCGGCGTACGAGTCGAACTGCATCGAGTAGCTGGCGCGACCAGAGGTCTTGCTGCGCAGGTCACCGACGTAGCCGAACATCTCGGAGAGGGGCACCAGCGCCGAGACGACGCGGGCACCGTGACGCTCGTCCATGGACCGGATCTGGCCACGGCGAGAGTTGATGTCACCGATCACGTCGCCCATGTAGTCCTCGGGCGTGGTGACCTCGACGGCCATCATCGGCTCAAGAAGGACCGGCTTGGCCTTCTTGGCGCCTTCCTTGAAGGCCATCGAACCGGCGATCTTGAACGCGAGCTCGGAGGAGTCGACGTCGTGCGACTGGCCGTCGAGCAGGCTGACGCGAACGCCCTGGAGCGGGTACCCGGCGAGGACACCGAACTCCATGGCCTCCTGGCAACCGGCGTCGACCGAGGGGATGTACTCCTTCGGCACGCGGCCACCGGTGACCTTGTTGACGAACTCGTAGCCCTCGGCCTGCTCGAGCGGCTCGATCGCGATCTGCACCTTGGCGAACTGACCGGAACCACCGGTCTGCTTCTTGTGGGTGTAGTCGATGCGCTCGACGGCCTGACGGATCGTCTCGCGGTACGCGACCTGCGGCTTGCCGACGTTGGCCTCGACCTTGAACTCACGCTTCATACGGTCGACCAGCACCTCGAGGTGCAGCTCGCCCATACCCGCGATGATGGTCTGGCCGGTCTCCTCGTCCGTGTTGACCTGGAAGGACGGGTCCTCCTCGGCGAGACGCTGGATGGCGACACCCAGCTTCTCCTGGTCACCCTTGGACTTGGGCTCGATGGCGACGCGGATGACCGGGGCCGGGAAGTCCATGGACTCCAGGATGACCGGGTTCTTCTCGTCGGCCAGCGTCTCACCGGTGGTGGTCTGCTTGAGGCCCATGACGGCGACGATGTCGCCGGCGCCCACCGACTCGATCTCCTCACGCTTGTTGGCGTGCATGCGGTAGATCTTGCCGATGCGCTCCTTCTTGCCCTTCACGGCGTTCAGCACGGAGGTGCCGGACTCCAGGCGGCCGGAGTAGATCCGGACGAAGGTGAGCTTGCCCAGGTGCGGGTCGGACATGATCTTGAACGCCAGCGCGGCCAGCGGCTCGTCGTCCGAAGCCTTGCGGGAGATCTTGGTCTCCGGGTCGTTCGGCTTGGTGCCCTCGATGGACTCGATGTCCAGCGGCGACGGCAGGTACTTGACGACGGCGTCGAGCAGGGGCTGAACGCCCTTGTTCTTGAACGCGGTGCCGCAGAAGATCGGGGTGAAGTCCGAGTTCAGCGTGCCCTTGCGGATCGCGTCCTGCAGCAGCTCGACCGGGATCTCCTCGCCCTCGAGGGCGAGCTCCATGATCTCGTCGCTGACGTTCGAGACGGTGTCGATCAGCTGCTCGCGGTACTCCTCGGCCTGCTCCACCAGGTCGGCCGGGATGTCGACGACGTCGTACATCTCGCCCTTGGCGGCCTCGGCCGACCAGACCAGCGCCTTCATGCGGACAAGGTCGACAACGCCCTTGAAGTCCGCCTCGGCACCGATCGGGAGCTGCATGACCAGCGGGGTCGCGCCGAGGCGGTCCACGATGGTCTTCACGCAGAAGAAGAAGTTCGCGCCCGTGCGGTCCAGCTTGTTGATGAAGCAGATGCGCGGAACGCCGTAGCGGTCAGCCTGCCGCCACACGGTCTCGGACTGGGGCTCGACACCGGCGACACCGTCGAACACCGTCACGGCACCGTCGAGGACGCGCAGCGAACGCTCCACCTCGACGGTGAAGTCGACGTGACCCGGGGTGTCGATGATGTTGATGGTGTTGTCGACGCCGTCGACCGTCCAGTGACAGGTCGTCGCGGCCGACGTGATCGTGATGCCGCGCTCCTGCTCCTGCTCCATCCAGTCCATGGTGGCAGCGCCATCGTGGACCTCACCGATCTTGTACGAGACACCGGTGTAGAACAGGATCCGCTCGGTGGTGGTGGTCTTGCCCGCGTCGATGTGCGCCATGATCCCGATGTTGCGGACCCTGGCGAGGTCAAGGGAGGTTGCAGCCATGGTGGCTCGTTCTCTCTCTGTCTAGTGACGGGGTACGGACTACCAGCGGTAGTGCGCGAAGGCCTTGTTGGACTCGGCCATCTTGTGGGTGTCCTCGCGACGCTTCACGGAAGCGCCCAGGCCGTTGCTGGCGTCGAGGATCTCGTTCATCAGGCGCTCGGTCATGGTCTTCTCGCGACGGGCGCGCGAGTAGCCCACCATCCAGCGCAGCGCCAGGGTGCTGGCGCGGCCCGGACGGACCTCGACCGGAACCTGGTAGGTCGCGCCACCGACACGGCGGGACTTGACCTCGAGGGCCGGCTTGACGTTCTCCAGCGCGCGCTTCAGCGTGACGACCGGGTCCGAGCCGGTCTTCTCGCGGACGCCCTCGAGGGCGCCGTACACGATCCGCTCGGCGGTGGAGCGCTTGCCGTGCAGCAGGATCTTGTTGACGAGCTGGGTGACGACCGGGGAGCCGTAGACCGGGTCGATGATGACCGGACGCTTCGGGGCGGGGCCCTTACGAGGCATTCTTACTTCTCCTTCTTGGCGCCGTAGCGGCTGCGGGCCTGCTTGCGGTTCTTGACACCCTGGGTGTCGAGCGAACCGCGGATGATCTTGTAGCGGACACCAGGAAGGTCCTTCACACGACCACCGCGCACCAGCACGATGGAGTGCTCCTGCAGGTTGTGGCCCTCGCCCGGGATGTAAGCGGTGACCTCGATCCCGCTGGTGAGGCGCACACGGGCGACCTTGCGGAGAGCCGAGTTCGGCTTCTTCGGGGTGGTCGTGTACACACGCGTGCAGACCCCACGGCGCTGCGGGGAGCCCTTCAGCGCGGGAGTCTTGTTCTTCTCGACCTTGTCCTGCCGGCCCTTTCGGACCAGCTGCTGGATCGTAGGCACCGTTTCTCCGTTTTCTGTGTGCCAAGGCTTGGTGGAACTAACCTGCGGTGTCTTCCCTCGCACACGGCCCCGTGGTCGACCCACGCGGTCGGGTGTGTTGGGCTATTCCGACACGGAATCCCATGAGCTGATGTACAGCGACGGCGCTCTACGCGCGGCGCGCTGGGAGGCGCTCCGGCTCGGCGCGGCGACCGGTGTGCATGCACGCACAAGGACCCGGGGACACCCCAGGCACAAGGTCAGAGCGTACCTAGCGCATGGGGCGCGGTCAAAACAAATGCAACGCCGCAGGTCGCGGCCTTCGGCCGGGTGTCGCCCCGGTGTCCCGTACGCGACCGGCCGGTGTCGGGCCGCCTTCACCCGCTCTACCACAGTCGGCGGCCGCCCGCCAGCGGGACGGGCGGCGGGGGCCGGGCGCCGGGCCTGCCGGTCGGCGGGCGGGGCGCCGGCAGGGGTAGCCGAGGCGGCGGGCGGGGCGGCGGCGCAGCCGAGGCGCGGGCGGGGCGGCGGCGGCGCAGCCGAGGCGGCGGGCGGGTCGGCCGGCGGGTGGACTAGGAGCCGATCGCCAGGATCAGCAGCGTCCAGAACGCACAGCCCAGGTAGCCGAGGACCAGGCCGACGACGGCCGCCGCGTCCCCGTTCATGTTGCGCTCGCGGATCTGGGCCCGGGCGATGTGGCCGGTGACCACCGCGGGCAGCGACAGGAAGCTCACGCTGCAGACCAGGGACACCACGGCCAGCGCGCTGGTGGGGCGGACCGGCGGCACCGGAGGCGGCGGCAGGAAGGTCGCCGGGACGGGCTGCGCGGCCTGGAACGGCGGCGCCACCATCGGGCCGGCCGGCAGGTCGACCACCAGCGCGGCCAGTTCGCCGTAGGTGCGCGCCCGGGACGCGGCCTCGTGGCGCTCCTCGTACTCCTCGGCGGACAGCCGCCCCTCGGCGAAGCCGGCCTTCAGCACGTCCACGGTCCGGTCCCGGTCCGTGTGGCTCGCCCGCATCGCCGCCTGCGGAGCGGGCACGGGCGACTGCCAGCCGGGCACCAACGGCGGGTGGCCGTGCCGGTGCCCGGGACGGGACTCGCCCCACGGTTGAACGGACATCCGCCACCTCCCGCACCGCGGCGCTCCGGCGCGCGCTCACTGTTCCTCATAGTGCAGGACGACGGCGGGTGCTGAGTAGTTGCCGGATCTGTCCACCGACCGTCGCGACCCTGGCCGGGGCCGGGTGCTCACCCGTTCGGCGGTCACGCTCAGGGGATCCTCAAAGGGGGCGACAGCCCGTTCGAGCGGTGACAGGCTGGCTCCCGGACGACCGTCCGACCAGCCGCTCACGAGCAGAGACAGAGAAGGCCGCCATGCAGGCGTCAGTACCGCCGCCCTCCGGACACCCCGGGCCGGGCACCCCGTCCGCCGTCAGCATCCAGGGACTGTGGAAGCACTTCGGCACCCAGGCCGCCGTGGCCGGTCTCAGCCTCGAACTGCCCGCCGGGGCGTTCGTCGGCCTGGTCGGGCCGAACGGCGCGGGCAAGACGACGACGCTGTCCATGGTCACCGGCCTGCTCCGGCCCGACCAGGGCACCGTGCTGGTGCACGGCACCGACGTGTGGGCCGACCCCGTCACGGTCAAGGCCCGGATCGGCATCCTGCCGGAGGGCCTGCGGATGTTCGAGCGGCTCAGCGGGCGCGAACTGCTGCAGTACACCGGCCGCCTGCGGGGCCTGCCCGGTGCCGAGGTGGACCGCCGCGCCGAGGAGCTGCTGACCGTCCTGGACCTCGGCCGGGACGCCGACAAGCTGGTCGCCGACTACTCCACCGGCATGCGCAAGAAGATCGGACTGGCCGCCGCGCTGCTGCACAACCCCGACGTGCTGTTCCTGGACGAGCCCTTCGAGGGCGTCGACCCGGTCTCCGCCCAGACCATCCGGGGCGTGCTCAAGCGGTACGCGGCGGCGGGGTCCACCGTCGTCTTCTCCAGCCACGTGATGGAGCTGGTCGAGCAGCTCTGCGACTGGGTCGCGGTGGTCAACGCCGGCCGGGTCATCGCCCAGGGCCCGTTGGACGCCGTCCGGGACGGGCGCAGCCTGCACGAGGCCTTCCTGGACCTGATCGGCGTCCGCGAGGACGACGGCCTGGCGCTCGGCTGGCTCGGCGGCGGGCCGGCCGGGCAGGCTGGGCAGGCCGCGCCGACCACGCAGGCCGGGCAGCCGGGCGGCGGTACGGCCGTGGGCGGCCGGCCCGTGGACGGCCGGCCCGCGGACGGTCGGCTCGGGGGCGCGCAGTGACCGCGGCCGCGGTGCCGGACGGGCGGACGGTGGTCCGCGCCCTGGTGGCACTCAAGCTGCGGGTGCTGCGCAACGGGCTGCGCCGCAGCCCCGGCCGTACCGCCGTCTACGTGATCGGCGGCGTGGTCGGACTGGCCTTCGCCGGCGGGGTCGCCTTCGCGATGGCGATGCTCAACGGGCGCTACGCCGGCTCCGCGGACGCCGGGGTGATGCTGCTCGGCGTGCTCACCCTCGGCTGGGCCGCACTGCCGCTGTTCCTGTTCTCCAGCGACGAGAGCTCGGACCCGACCCGGCTCACCATGCTGCCGCTGCGGCCCGGACCGCTGCTGCGCGGCTCCCTGCTGGCTGCCCTGATCGGGCCAGGTCCGCTGATCAGCCTGGTGCTGGTGACCGGCGCCGCCCTGTCCGGCGCCCAGGGAGGCGCCTCGGCCGCGGCTGCGGTGGTCGGGGTGCCGCTCGCGGTGCTCTGCCTGGTCACGCTCTCCCGGGCGGTCGCGGCCGGCAACGCCCGGATGCTCTCCAGCCGCCGCGGCAAGGACTTCGCGATCTTCGGCGGACTGGCCTTCGCGCTGCTGGTCCAGGTCGCCAACGTCGGCTCGCAGAGCATCCTCGGCCGCCACGGCGAGCCGCTGAACCTCGGCCCGCTCGAGCCGATCGCCTCGGTGCTGCGCTGGATCCCGCCGATCAGCGCGGCCGACGCCACCCGCACCGCGGGCGAGGGCCGCTACGCCCTGGCGCTGGCGCAACTCGCCGCGGCGGGCGTGCTGCTGGGCCTGCTGCTGCGCTGGTGGCGGGGCAGCCTGCAGGAGCTGATGGTCACCGCCGACTCCTCCACCCTGGAGGTGGCCCGCGGGGTGCAGGCGTCCCGCGGCCCGCGCTTCCTGCCCGCCGGCCGCACCGGCGCGGTGATGCAGCGGCACCTGAGGTATGCCTGGCGCGAGCCGCGGGCCAAG
This sequence comes from Kitasatospora sp. NPDC048194, assembly GCF_043202455.1. NCBI lineage: Bacteria > Bacillati > Actinomycetota > Actinomycetes > Kitasatosporales > Streptomycetaceae > Kitasatospora > Kitasatospora sp. NPDC048194. The sequence goes on along the minus strand of NZ_JBIDAK010000013.1, from coordinate 6,294 downwards.
GCGGCGCTGTTCACCAGCATCGGGATGACGCTGGTGATCTGCGTGCTGTCGATGGTCCAGGGCTGGTCGAGCGTCTACCTGCTGGCGATGACCGGGACCTTCCTCGGACTGCAGATGCTCAACCTGTTCGGCATGGACGGCTCGGCCTTCTGGATGGTCGCCGCCACCCTGTGCACCCCGGCCGACGCGCGGGACGAGCTGCGCGGCCGGGCGTACGCGGTGCTGTCGTACGCCGTGCCGGTCACGGTGGTGCTCGGGCTGGTGCTGGCCGCCGCCACCGGCGACTGGGCCGGGCTGCCCTCCGCGCTCGGCCTCGCACTGGCAATGCTCGGCTGCGGCGTCGCGCTCGGCGCGGTGTTCAGCGTGCTCGCGCCGTACACCATGCCGGCCGACAGCAACCCGATGCGCAACGCCGCCCCGGGGCAGGGCGGGCTGATCCTGCTCAACCAGTTCGGCTCGATGATCGGCGTCGCGCTGCTCACCCTGCCGGTCGGCGGCTACCTGCTGTGGGCGCTGGCCTCGGACGGGCCGACCTGGCCGGTGCTGCTGCTCGGCCCGCTCTACGGGGGCCTGGTCGGCGCCCTGGGCCTCCGGCTGGCGGCCACCCGGCTGCTGGAACGCACCCCCGAGATCCTCGCCAAGGCGATCGAGCGGTAGCGGCTGCCCCCGGCCGGCCAACGCACCGGCCCACACCCCGGCCGCCGCACCGGTCTTCGCCCTCCACCGCCGACGGCCTCGCCGGTCACCCCGGCCGCTCCGGCATCATGGGCCGGAGTGGTCGGGCCGCACGGGTCGGGCCGCAGTGTCGGTCGGGCCGTCGAGGAGAGCAGGGACACACCGTGGGCAAGCGCGCGCAGCAGGGCGGGAACGCCGGGCCGCTGCTGGAGCAGGCGGTGCGGTCGGTGCTCACCGCCCCGGACGAGGGGCTGGACCTCGCGCTGGACACCGGGGCCTCGCTGCTGGCCGCCTCGGCCGCGCAGTGGCCGGCGGTCAGCCGGGCACTGCTCGGGTACGCGGACACCGCCGTGGGCCGGTGCTGGTCGGCGGGCTGGCGCCCGGCCGACCTGGTGCGGGTCGTGCGGCGGCAGCTGAAGCCCGTCCACCTGGCGCTCGCGGTCGACCTGATCGCCGCCGAGGGCCGCCGCCACCCCGCCGGCGCCCTGGACCGCCGCTGGCAGGAGCAGCTGCGCGAGCTGGAGACCGAGGTGTGGTGGCCGGGCGACGAGCAGTACCTCGGCGCCTTCGCCCACCGGCACCGGTTGGACCGCTTCGCGCTCGCCACCGCCGTCCTGGAGCTGCTGCGCAGCTGGGGCCGGCTGCCCCCGATCGCGCCGGTCGGCCCCGCGCCCGGCCGGTCCGCCGGGGCGCAGCGGCCCGCCGGGCCGGTCACCGGGGAGCCGCGGATGCTGGCGCGGATCCGGGCGCTGCTGGCCAAGGCCGAGTCCACCGAGTACCCGGAGGAGGCCGAGGCGCTGACCGCCAAGGCCCAGCAGCTGATGGCCCAGCACAGCATCGACGAGGCGCTGCTGGCCGCGGCCGGGGCCGACCGGAACACCCCGGCGGCGCTGCGGATCGGCGTGGACAACCCGTACGAGGGCCCGAAGACGATGCTGCTGGACGCCGTCGCGACGGCGAACCGGTGCCGGGTGGTGTGGGCGAAGGAGTTCGGCTTCTGCACGGTGATCGGCTTCGACGGCGACCTGGACGGCGTCGAGCTGCTCTACACCTCACTGCTGGTGCAGGCCACCCACGCGCTCAACAAGGCCGGCTCCGGCAAGGACTCGCGCAGCAAGGCGTTCCGGCAGTCCTTCCTGGTCGCGTACGCGGCGCGGATCCGCGAGCGGCTGACCGCCGCCACCGAGCGGACCACCAGCGCCGCCGCGGCCGGCCGCCACCTGCGGGAGGACGGCACCGAGGAGCAGTTGCTGCCGGACGAGCGGCTGCTGCCCGCGCTGGCAGCCCGTTCGGCGGCGGTGGACGAGGAGGTGGGCCGGCTGTTCCCGAAGCTGGTCTCGCAGCGGGTCCGGGTCAGCGACGGCGAGGGCTGGGCGGCGGGACGGGCGGCCGCCGATCGGGCCGCGCTGCACGGGCGGGGCGAGATCCGCAGCTGACGCCCTGGCTGATAGAACGTACCCCGCCACGAACGAAGGGGGATCCGCCGTGTCGGAGTCGGCTGCCGAGTCGGGAGTCACGGAGCCGGGATTCGCGGAGTCGGGATACCGGGACCGGGTGCGCGGGGCGCTGCTCGGCGGTGCGATCGGCGACGCGTTGGGCTGGCCGGTGGAGTTCCAGCAGCTCCACCAGATCCAGGAGCGGTTCGGCCCGCAGGGCGTGACGGCGCTGCCGGCCGCGGACGGCGGGCCGGTGGAGGTCACCGACGACACCCAGATGACGCTGTTCACCGCCGAGGGGCTGATCCGCGGTTTCGTCCGCGGGTGGTCGGGCGGCGGTGGATCCGTACCGGAGGCGGTGCACGGCGCGTACCGGCGGTGGCTGCGGACGCAGTACCAGGGCGCTCCGGACACCGAACCGCCGCCCCGCCCCTACGACGGCTGGCTGCTGGGGCGGCCGTTCCTGTACGCGCGGCGGGCGCCGGGCAACGCGTGCCTGAGCGGGGTGTCCGAGCACCCGGAGTTCGAGGCGCCCTCCGCGATCGGGCGTCCGGGGCCGATCAACCCGGGGTCCAAGGGCTGCGGCACGGTGATGCGCTCGGCGCCGTTCGGGCTGGCCAGGCTGGGCGTCGAGCAGTCCTTCGGGCTGGCCGTGCAGTGCGCCCAGCTGACCCACGGGCACCCGACCGGCTACCTGGCGGCGGGCGCCTTCGCGGCGCTGGTCGAGCGGCTGGCCGCCGGGGAGGAGCCGTGGGCGGCGGTCGGTGGGACGGTGGAGCAGATCCGCGAGCTTCCGCAGTCCAAGGAGACCGTCCAGGCGCTGGCCCGGGCGGTGCGGCTGGCCCAGGAGGCGGAGCCCTCGGCGGAGACGGTGGAGCGGGTGGGCCTGGGCTGGATCGCCGAGGAGTGCCTGGCCATCGCGGTGTACGCGCTGCTGGCGGCCACCCTGGACCCCGACCCGGTGCGCACCGCGCTGCTGCTGTCGGTCAACCACTCCGGGGACAGCGACTCCGCCGGAGCGGTCTGCGGCAACCTGGTCGGGGCCGCGTACGGGGCTTCGGCGCTGCCCGGCGAGTGGGTCCGGGCGATCGAGGGCCGGGCCGAACTGCTGACGGTCGCGGACGACCTGCTGGTGCTGTTCGGCAGCCGCGACCCGGCCCACCCGGCGCTCGGCGGGCGCTACCCGGCCTGGTGAACAGCCTGGTGAGCGGCCCTACTTCGCCTGCGGGTCGGTGACCTGGCCGAGGAACAGCGGCCGGCCGGTGGAGGTGTCCCGGACCAGGAACAGGAACGGCCGGTCGATGTGCAGCTGGGCGGGATCGCGCGGCGCGGGCGCCGCCCCGGCGACGATCCCGACGCCGCTGCCGGCCGCCGCGACCGTCCCCTCCTCGTCGACCTGCACGGTGGCCTTCTGGATGACCGTGCTGACGGCGAGCGGCTCCTTGGCGATGCCGCTGAGGTCGGCGTGGTCGAAGACCGAGTGGACGCCGAGCGAACGCAGCGCGGGGGTGAGCTCGTTGGATGTGTCGAAGTGGAAGCGCGGCAGCTGGAGGTCGACGGGCCGCTCGGCGAGGGCGCCGAGGATCCGGTCGAGCTGGGGCTGGTCCAGTCCCTTGGTGAAGGCCGCGAAGCCGCCCTGCGCGGGGACGATCAGGTCCATCGCCAGGTTGCCGTCCGCGTACGGGAGTTCGACTGCCTGCCAGGGCTGGCCGACGATCCCGCCGGAGCCGTCGGCGTACTTGAACCCGCCGGTCCGGCTCATCGTGGAGACGTTCGGGGTGGTGCCGTCCAGCTTGTGGAACGGGCGGTCCTCGGTGTGCCCCGGCTTGAACTCGGAGGCCCACTTGGCCTTGAGGTAGAGCGCGTCGGTGAGCACCAGCCGGGTGTCCCGGTTGATCGTCTTCGGGGCGAAGAGGTCCTTGATCCGCCCCTCGGTGGCCTTCTCCACGGCCGCGTTGACCGCCTTGCGGCTGCCTTCGGGATCCTTCTTGAAGTCGGTGGTGTGCACCCCGGCGTCGAAGGCGGCCGCGAGCGTCGCCAGGTAGTCCGGCTCCACGGGGAGGCCCTGCTGCGTCCAGACCGCGTCGGCCTGGCGCAGGTCGGTGGTGCCGGTCCGCTGGTCGAGCGCCCCGACCGCGAGCGCGTACTGCTTCGGGTCGAGGTCGGTGTGCAGGGCCTTGGCGAGTTCGTCGGCGGTCGCGCCCCGGGCGCCGGGGAGCATCATGGCGAGCACGGTGGACAGGCCGGAGGGCGAGAGCACGAGGTTGTGCCCGGCGGCGTCCGGCGTCGCGGTCAGGGTGTGCAGGAGATCCAGCCCGAAGGCGTCGGTGCCCTGAGCGGTGGCGGCCACCTGGGCAGGGTCCACCGCGGGCCGGCTCGCCGGTGCGGAGGCCCGCAGCTCCGTGCCGGTGGCGGCCCCGGTGCTGCCGCAGCCGCTGAGCAGCGGCGCGGCAAGCACTGCGGCGAGGAGCACGGCGGCGCGACGACGGTTTCCGGTGCGGCTGTTCGTCATGGCCCTTCGACGCGGCACCCCCCGATCGGGTTCCGCCTCGACTACCGAACCACAGGAATCTGACCGCTTCGCCAGTCATCGAGCCGCTTACGGATGCTGGGGACCATGGGTAGGGTGTCCACCTCGTCCGGGTGGAACCAGGCGACTTCGGAGGACTCGTCCGAGGTCCGGAGGGCGCCACCGACAACCCGTCCCAGAAGGCAGATGGAGAACTCCTGGCGGACCTCTCCGTCGTCGTACGCGAAGACATGGCCCGGGTTCGTGTAGGTGCCGACGATGCCAGTGATCTCGATCTCGATCCCCGTCTCCTCATGGGTCTCGCGGATCCCGCATCCGGCTAGGGATTCGCCCAGCTCCATCTTTCCGCCCGGCAGTGCCCACATACCGTTGTCCGTGCGCCGCTGCAGCAGGACTCGGCCCGACTCATCCACTACGACCACAGAAGCAGCCGGAACCAGGCTGTTGGCCTCGGGGGCGTTCGGATCGTCCTCGTAGTCACGCCTGGCCATGTTCGGTTGCCTCCCAGATGTTCCGCCCCCGTCCCCAGAGCTCCTCGACGTGATCGGCGAAGCGGTCGAACATTCCGTCAGTTTGGTTTCGTCTCAGATGAAGCATCGGCGAGTCGTGGCCGACCCGGCGGGCAAGGATCGGTGTCACGATCATCTCATCGTCGAACCGGAAGACGGACAGGTTGACGTGGCCGGTCTCGAACCGGCCCTCGATGTTCCCGACCAGGCGAAGGCGCTCCAACTCGCTTATCGTCACGGCGATGCGGGTGGACAGGGTGAGCGGTACGCCCTCCTCTGCCTCGCGAGCCACGGTCACGGGGCTGTCCCGGTCGCCGATCAGAAACCGGATCCGGCAACCCGCCTGTGCCTTTCGCCGGAGCGCGCCGGCAAGGTTGGCCTGCTCCAACCACAGGAAGTAGTTGGTGTAACCGGCGAAGGTCAGTTCCTTCTGCGCCTTGGTGATCAGTGAGCGCCAGAGGGAGGACGGCGCAGCCGATCGATACGGGAAGACCTGGACGATCTCACGGTCCGGTCCTGTTTTGAGCGCCGAGCTGACGGCAGTGGGCCACAAGGCGGTTTCCTCCTCACCTAACGCCTCGCAGGCCGCCCATCGATGCCGGGCGTGAGGGATGCGGGTTGGGTTGGCGATCCAGCGACTGATCGTCTTGACGTCGACGCCGCAAGCTTCTGCGAGCTGTGTTTCCGTCATCTTGGCATTCGCCAACGCCCGCCGGAGAGCGTGGTTCATAGTGCGCTTCCTCTGCCCATGGGGGGACGGGACGAACCATAACAACGAGGTGTCCCAAACGTCCCACAAACGCAGTAGGAACGCCCTAACGTGCGATGCAACATCGGAGTGTGATCGAGCGCTGCCGCTCCGCGCCCGGTGAATTCCACTCCGGCTTCCCGGGAGCGTTCTCGATCGCCACCAACGGCCTGTCCAGAGGGGACTCCGACGTGCCTGCAACGCTTGAACCACCCCCGGCACACACGCGCTGGCTTCCGCGTCATCGGAAGTCTGTTGGTCTGGCCCGGGACGCCCTCCGGAAGTACCTGACACCTCACAGGGCGAGTTCAACCGGTCGTTGCAACACCGGGCTGTTGTAGTGAGCGTAGCTGCTCCTCGAAGACCTCGGCCGGGGTCTTCCAGCCAAGGATCTTG
>NZ_JBIDAK010000012.1:193845-206400 GCF_043202455.1 Kitasatospora sp. NPDC048194 | reverse complement strand
CCGCCGATGTAGAGCTCGCCGGGGACGCCGGCGGGGACGGGTTGGAGTTCGTCGCTGAGGACGTAGAGGCGGGTGTTGCGGACGGCGTGGCCGATGGGCACGCGGGCGCCGAGTTCGTCGCCGAGGGCGATGGTGGCGTGGGTGACGTCGTCGGAGCACTCGGTGGGTCCGTAGGCGTTCATCATCGGCACGTCGGGGTAGCGGGTGTGCCAGCGGTGGCAGAGGTCGGCCGGGAGGGCTTCGCCGGTGACCATCAGCCAGCGCAGGGTGGGGAGTTCGGGGGCGTTGCCGTCGAGGTCCCAGGCGTCGAGGGCGGCCCTCAGCAGGGAGGGGACGACTTCGAGGACGGTGATGCCCTCGTCGCGGACCATGTCGAACAGGGCTGCCGGGTCGGCTGCGGTGTCGGTGCCGGAGACGCGGACGGTGCCGCCGACGACGAGCGGGGCGAGCATCTGCCAGACGGAGACGTCGAAGGTCAGGGGTGCGTTCTGGACGACGGTGTCCGTGGCGGCGAGGTCGAGGTCGGCGACCTTGGCCCACAGGTGGTTCATCATCCCCGAGCGCTGGACCATCGCGCCCTTCGGCCGGCCCGTCGAACCCGAGGTGAACATCACGTACGCCAGATCCAACCCGCCGCCGACCGCCGGGAGTTCGCCGTCGTGGCCGGCGTCCGAGGGCGCGGCGAGCGGCAGTACGGCGGCGGCGCCGGCGACTGCGGCGGCCTGCTCGCCGTACCCGGCGCCGGCCAGCAGGTGAGAGGCCCCGCTGTCGGCCAGCAGGGCGGCGTTGCGGGCGGCGGGCGCCGCCGGGTCCAACGGCAGGTACGCGGCGCCCACCGCCTGGACGGCCAGCACCCCGACGACGAAGGGCGCGCCCGGCTCGGCGAACACCGCCACCACCGAGCCGCGGCCCACCCCGGCCGCGGCGAGCCGGGCGGCCGATCCGGCGGCGCGGGCGAGCAGTTCGCGGTAGCCGAGCCGCTCCCGCCCGTCGTACACCGCGACCGCCTCCGGTGCGGCGGCCGCGACCGCGCGCACCCGCTCGACCAGGCCCTCGTCCGGTTCGGCCGTCGCCGCCCGGCTGCCGAGCAGGCCGAGCGGCTCGCCGGTCGCGCCCAGGCCGACCTGGCCGAGCGGGCGGTCGGCGGGCATGGCGGCGAGGGTGTCCAGGAAGGTCGCGAACCGGGCCAGGTGGGTGCCCAGTTCGGCGCCGGTGTAGAGCTCCGGATTGCCGTCCAGGTGGAGTTCGACGGTGCCGTCGTCCGCGTTCAGGACCGTCATGATGAGGTCCTTGACGATGCCGGTGGAGAGGTTGACCACCACGCCCCGGCAGGCCTCGCCGAAGGACAGCTCCGGGTCCTGGTTGAGCACGTTGATGAACGGCCCGAAGGCGCGCTGGTCGTCGATCCGCAGGCCGATGTCCCGGCGGACCCGGTCGCCGCGGTAGCGCTGGTGCTGGAGGGCGCCGGAGACCTCGCGCCAGGCCGCGCGCAGCAGCTCGGTGCGGGTCATCTCGGGGCGGACCCGGACGGCCAGCGGCAGGTAGTTGGCGAGCATGCCCGGGATCGAGCGGCTGACCGCGCCGACCCGGCCGGTCACCGGCAGGGTGAGCAGCGGCGCCGCAACGCCGGTGACCCGCTGGGCGTACGCGGCCGTCGCGGCGACCATCAGCACCGGCAGGGTGACCTTGCCATTCTGCGCGAGGGCATGCAGCGCGGCGGTGGTCCCGGCGGAGAGCCGGGCGGTGCGCCGCAGGGCGACCCGAGCGGGGGCCGGCTCCTGGTCGGAGAGCGAGACCAGTTCGGGCAGCGCGCCGTGCTGCTCGGAGGTGAGCCGGTCGGTCCAGTACGCGCGGTCCTTCTCGACCATCCTGGAGCCGAGGTAGTCGCGTTCGGCGTCCAGCAGGCGGTGGAACGGCGGAATGGCGTCGGCGTCCAGTTCCCGAGCCGTGGCCCCGGCGCCCAGCCGGGTGTAGAGGCCGGCGAGCCTGGGGTACATCAGCCCGCGGCTGTAGCCGTCCGCCAGGATGTGGTGCATGCAGAGGTAGAGCAGGTGGTGCTCGGGGCCGAGCGTGATCAGCGCGCCTCGGAACAGCGGGAAGTCGGTGACCTTGATGGGGTCGGCGTGGTCGGCCCGCATCCACCGCTCGGCGGCCGCCAGCGGCTCCGGCTCACCGCTGAGGTCCAGCTCCCTGAGGGGGAGTCGGGCCAGCGGGCGGATGATCTGGCCGGGTGTGCCGTCCTCCTCGACGAACTGCACCCGCAGCCCCTCGGCCTCGTGGCCGAGCCGTTGCAGCGCCCGGCCGAGCAGCTCGGGGTCGAGCGGCCCGCGCAGCTCGATGTAGTCCGCCATGTTGTAGGCCAGCGGCCCGGCGGCGAACTGCTCGTCGAACCAGATCTCGGCCTGCGCCGCGGTGAGCGGAAGGACAGCGCCCGGGTTCGTCGTCAATGCCTTGCTCTCCGTCATCCTCGCCTCAGCACGCCTCGGAAAATCTCGGAACTCTGGTCCGGCCCGTCGCGGTCAGCCGGTGACCGGCTGCAGCCGCCCGCCGACGCCCGCACCGGGCTCCCGGGCCCCGATGCCGGGCAGCAGGCCCTCCGGGCCGATCGAGCGCACCACCCACTCGTCGTGGTAGACGGTGTCCAGGTACCGCTCGCCCAGGTCCGGCGCGATGGTCACGGCCGTCACCCGCTCGCGCACCCCGCCCGTGCCGTCGCCGTGGTGGTCGTCCAGCCAGCGCAGCGCCCCGCTCACCGCGGTGCCGGTCGAGCCGCCGAACATGAAGCCGCCGCGCATCAACGCGCGGCAGGTGCGGACGGTGTCGCGCTCCTCGACGTGGACCGCGCGCTCGACCAGCGAGTCGTCCAGCAGCGGTGGCCGCACGCTGGTGCCCAGGCCCGGGATGTGCCGGGTGCCCGGCGGGGTGCCGAAGGTGACCGAGCCGACGCTGTCGACCGGGACGACCCGCACCGAGGGGCGGCGCTCGCGGAAGTACCGGGCGCAGCCCATCAGGGTGCCGGTGGTGCCGGCGCCGACGAACAGCACGTTCAGGTCCGGGAACTGCCGGGCGATGGCGGGCGCGGTGGTGCGGTAGTGGGCCATCCAGTTGCCGGGACTCAGGTACTGGTTGAGCCACACCCGGCGGTCGTCGGCGGCCAGCAGGGCGCGGACGTGCCGGATCCGCGCGCCGAGGAAGCCCTCGGTCTCGTGCGGTTCGGTGATCAGGTGCACCTCGGTGCCGTAGGACTCCATGGTGCGCCGGGTCGCCTCGTTGCACCGGGAGTCGGTGACGCAGATGAAGCGGTAGCCGCGGGCGGCCGCGAGCACGCTGAGCGCCACGCCCATGTTCCCGGAGGAGGACTCCACCAGCGTCGCACCGGGGCCGAGCACGCCGGACGCCTCGGCCTGGGCGACCATTTCCCGGGCCGCTTTCAGCTTGATGGATCCGGCGAAGTTGAATCCCTCCACTTTCAGGAAGAGGCGGTGCCCGAAGATCGGCTGAAGATTCACGAAGAGGTCACTGACCTCGAATTCGTGCGACGCGGAAATGACCGGCACGGGGGACTCCTGGCCTTCGGTAACGAATTAGCCTCGGCGGCAAGCCTCGCGCCGGTCGCTGACGAGGGGCTGACGGATTGCTGACGAGGCCCGGACCACCGGGAACGGCACCGTTCGACGGCGTGCGTCAGCCGCCCGTCAGTTGCCGGTCAGTTGGCCGTCAGTGCGATCGGAAAACGTTTGTTATTCCGTACGTGCACCGCACTTGCACCGCACCGTGCAGGCCTTCCGTGAGGAGCCCGGTTTGAATCGGCCGTCCGCCATCAGTGAAGTCCTTCCGCTCTCGCCACTGCAACAGGGGCTGCTCTTCCTCTCGGAGTACGACCGCGAGGGCACGGACGTCTACACCGTTCAGCTGGTGCTCGACTTCGAGGAGCTGACCGACGCCGAGGCCGCCGCGCTGCGCACCGCGGCGCAGGGGCTGCTGGAGCGGCACCCGAACCTCAAGGCCTGCTTCCGGCACCGCAGGAACGGCGAGGCGATCCAGGTGGTGCCGACCGCCGTCGCGTTGCCCTGGCGTGAGGTGGCGGTGCCGGCCGGGGGAGCGGCGGCCTCGGCCGAGTTCGAGCGGCTGGCCGAGGAGGACCGGCTGCGCCGCTTCGACCTGGCCCGCCCGCCGCTGCACCGGCTCACCCTGGCCCGGGCCGGCGACGGGCGCTGCCGGCTGGTGTGGACCGTCCACCACATCCTGCTGGACGGCTGGTCGATGGTCACCCTGCTCGGCGAACTGGCCGAGTCGGCCCGTGACGCGGCCGCCCCGCACCCGGGCCGGGGCGCGACCGCCGGGGAGCCGGGCCGGGGCGCGGCCGGGGAGCCGGCCCGCTACCAGGCCCACCTGGCCTGGCTCGGGGCGCAGGACAAGGAGGCCGCCCGGACGGCCTGGCGGGCGGCGCTGGCCGGCGTGACGGAGCCGACGCGGCTGGTGGCCGCGGGCGCGGACCGGCCGCAGGGCGCCGGTGCGCTGCCGCAGGCCGTCCCGCTGGACCTCGACCCGGCGGTGTCCGAGGCGCTGACCGCCTTCGCCCGTGCCCGCGGTCTGACCGTCAACGCGGTGGTGCAGGGCTGCTGGGCGCTGCTGCTGTCCCGGCTGACCGGCCAGGACACCGTGCTGTTCGGCGCGGTCAGCTCCGGCCGCCCGGCCGGCCTCCCGGACGTCGAGCGGATGGTCGGCCTGTTCGCCAACACCCTGCCGGTGCGGGTGGACGTCGACCCGGCCCGCACCCCGGCCGAACTGTTCGCCGCCGTCCAGCGCTCCCAGACGGACCTGCTGCCGCACGAGCACCTCACCCTGGCCGAGGTGCAGCAGCTCACCCCCGTGCGCGGCGAACTCTTCGACACCGCACTGATGTTCCAGAACTACCCGATGGGCAGCCTGCACGTCGCACCCGGCGACGGCCCCCGGGTGACCGGCGTCGACATCCGCTCGGCCACCGACTTCCCGCTCACCCTCACCGTGTTCCCCGGCAGCCCCTTCGGCCTCGCCGTCAACCACCTGCCCGCGCTGGTCCCCCGCGCCGGGGCCGAGCTGGTCGGGCGGCGCTTCGCCCGGCTGCTGGCCGCCGCCGTGGCCGCACCCGACCAGCCCTGCGGCCGCCTCGACGTGCTGGGGGAGGACGAGCGGCTGCGGATCGTCGAGGAGCGCAACGCCACCGCGACCTCGCCGCCCGGCCCCTGGCTCGCCCCGCTGCTGGACGCCCAGGCCGCCCGCACCCCGGACGCACCCGCCGTACGGTGCGGCGAGGAGCGCCTGACCTTTCGCGAACTGCATGACCGCGCCGACGAGTTGGCCGCCCGCCTGGCCGCCGCCGGGGCCGCCCCGGAGCGGGTGGTGGCGATCGCCCTGGACCGCTCCTGCGACCTCGTGACGGCCGCGCTGGCCGTCCTCAAGACCGGGGCCGCCTACCTCCCGCTGGACCCGGACCACCCGGTGGACCGGCTGCGCCACATGCTCGACGACGCCGCCCCGGTGGTCACCCTGACCCACCGCCGGGTGCGCGACCGCCTCGGCGACCAGCCCGGGACGTGGGTGCTCGACGACGGCCTCCCCACCGCGCCCGGGCAGCGCGCGGCGACCACCGCACCGGCCGGCGACCACCCCGCGTACGTCATCTACACCTCGGGCTCCACCGGCCGCCCCAAGGGCGTGGTGGTGCCGCACGGCGCGCTGGTCAACCTGGTCCGGGACATGGCCGAGCGCTTCGCCGTCACCCCCGCCGACCGGTTGCTCGCCGTCACCACCTTCGGCTTCGACATCGCCAACCTGGAACTGTTCGTCCCGCTGGCCACCGGCGCCGAACTGCTGGTCGCCGACCGCGCCACCGTCCGGGACCCGGCCGCGCTGGCCGAGGCGGTCACCGTCCTGGGCGCCACCGTCCTCCAGGCCACCCCGAGCCTGTGGCAGACGCTGGCCGCCGACCACGCCCCGCGGCTGGCCGGACTGCGCGCCCTGGTCGGCGGCGAGGCGCTGCCCGAGCCGCTGGCCCGCACGCTCACCGCGCACTGCGCCGCGGTGACCAACGTGTACGGCCCGACCGAGACCACCGTCTGGTCCACCGCCGCGCCGCTGACCGACCGCCCGGGCCCGCCGCCGATCGGCGCCCCGATCGCCAACACCCGGGCGTACGTCCTGGACGGCGCGCTGCGCCCCGTCCCGGACGGCACCTACGGGGACCTCTACCTGGCCGGCAGCGGCCTGGCCCGCGGCTACCTCAACCGCCCCGGCCTGACCGCCGAGCGCTTCACCGCCGACCCGTACGGGCCGCCCGGCACCCGGATGTACCGCACCGGCGACATCGTCCGCTGGGACGCCGCCGGGGAGGTGCTGGAGTACGCCGGGCGCAGCGACTTCCAGGTCAAGATCCGCGGCCACCGGATCGAGCTGGGCGAGATCGAGTCGGTGCTGGCCGCCCAGCCCGGCGTCCGGCGGGCCGTCGTCACGGCCCGCACCGACCGGGCGGGGGACGCCCGCCTGGTCGCCTATGTCGTACCGGCGGGGACCGACCGCGACCGGTTGCGGGAGCGGGCGTCATCGGTGCTGCCCACGCACATGGTCCCCGCCGTGTACGTCCCCCTGGACGAGCTGCCGCTGACCCCCAACGGCAAGGTCGACCGCAAGGCCCTGCCCGCCCCGCCGGACGAACGGGCGGGCACCGGGCGCGAGCCGGAGGGGGAGCGCGAGGCACTGCTCTGCGGCGTCTTCGCGGAGGCCCTCGGGCTGGCCCGGGTCGGCGCGGACGACGACTTCTTCGAGCTCGGCGGGCACTCGCTGTCGGCGACCCGGGTGGTCAACCGGCTGCGCGCGGTGCTGGGGGTGGACGTGCCGGTGCGGGCGCTCTTCGACGCCCGCACGGCCGAGGCGCTGGCCCGCGCCCTCCCGCCGGGCGGCGCGCCCGGCCAGGCAGCCCCGGCGGGGAGCCGGGAGGCCGCCCCGGCCGGAGCCGGCGGGGCCGCCGCCGCGGAACCCCCCGGGCCGACGGCGCCCGCCCGGCCCGCCCTGCGCGCCGGCGAGCGGCCCGCCACCGTCCCGCTGTCCTACGCCCAGGAGCGGCTCTGGTTCCTGGACAAGCTGGACGGCCCGACCGGCGCCTACAACATCCCGCTGGCCGTCCGCCTCACCGGCCCGCTGGACACGGCGGCGCTGGCCGCCGCCGTCCGGGACGTGCTGGACCGGCACGAGAGCCTGCGCACCGTCTTTGCCGAGGCCGACGGCCTGCCCTCCCAGCTGGTGCTGACCGCCGCCGAGGCCGAGCAGGCGGGCGCCCGGCTGGAGTCGGTGCGGCTGCCGGCCGGCGAGCTGGCCGCCGCGCTGGCCGCCGAGGCCGCCCGGCCCTTCGCGCTGTCCGCCCGGGTGCCGCTGCGCGCCACGCTGTTCGTCCTCGGCCCGCAGGACCACGCGCTGGCGCTGACCGTGCACCACATCGTCGCCGACGGCTGGTCGCTCGGCCCGCTCGCCCGCGACCTCACCACCGCCTACCGGGCCCGGGCCGAAGGCCGTTCCCCCGACTGGCGGCCGCTGCCGGTGCAGTACGCCGACCACGCCCTGTGGCAGCGCGCCCTGCTCGGCGCGAAGGACGACCCGGACAGCCTCGCCGCCGTCGAACTCGCCCACTGGCGCGAGGCGCTGGCCGGCATCCCGGAGGAGCTGGAGCTGCCCCTGGACTTCCCCCGCCCGGCCCGGGCCGGCCACCGCGGCGGCGAGGTCCGCTGCGAGCTGCCCGCCGAGGCGCACGCCCGGCTCGCCGAGCTGGCCCGGGCGGGCGGCGCCAGCCTGTTCATGGCCGTCCAGGCCGGACTGGCCGCCCTGCTCACCCGGCTCGGCGCGGGCACCGACATCCCGCTCGGCAGCCCGGTGGCCGGACGCACCGACGAGGCCGTCCGCGACCTGGTGGGCTTCTTCGTCAACACCCTGGTGCTGCGCACCGACACCTCCGGCGACCCGGCGTTCCGCGACCTGCTCGGGCGGGTCCGGGAGACCGACCTGACCGCCTTCGCCCACGCCGAACTGCCCTTCGAGCACCTGGTGGAGGAGCTCAACCCGGTCCGCTCGACGGGCCGCCAGCCGCTGTTCCAGGTGGTGCTGGCCTTCGAGAACGCCGCCGAGCCGCTGCCCGCGATGCCGGGCCTCACGGCCGAGGTGATCCCGCTCGGCACCGCGACGGCCAAGTTCGACCTCTCCTTCCAGGTCCGCGAGCGCACCGGGACGGACGGCGGCCCGGCCGGCCTGGACATCCTGCTGGAGTACCGCGAGGACCTCTTCACCGCCGCCACCGCGACCCGGCTGGCGCGCTCCCTGGCCACCCTGCTGGCCTCCGCCGCCCGCACCCCCGACGCCCCGCTCAGCGCCCTGGAGCTGCTCACCGCCGAGGAGCGGCGGGTCCTGCTGGAGGAGTGGAGCGGACCGCCCGCCGCCGCCCCGGCCACCACCCTGACCGCGCTGCTGGAAAGCGCCGCCGCCGGCGCCCCGGACCGCCCGGCCCTGGTGGTCCCCGACGCCGTCCCGGCCGGGCCGGGCACCCTGCGCCTGGACCACGGCGAGCTGAACGCCCGCGCCAACCGGCTGGCCCGGCTGCTGCTGGCCCGCCGGGTCGGCCCGGGGGACCTGGTGGCGCTCGCGCTGCCGCGCTCGGCACAGCTGGTGGTGGCGCTGCTCGCGGTGCTCAAGTCCGGCGCCGCCTACCTGCCGGTGGACCCGCGCTACCCGGCCGGGCGGATCGCCCACATGCTCGGCGACGCCCGGCCCGTCCAGGTGCTGACCGCCGAGGGCGTCGCCCTGCCCGGGCTGCCGGAGGGCGTCGTCCCGCTGGCCCTGGACGCGCCGGAGTCGGTCGCGGAACTGGCCGGCCACCGGGACACCGACCCGGACGACGCCGAGCGCACCCGGCCGCTCACCCCGCGGGACACCGCGTACGTCATCTACACCTCCGGCTCCACCGGCCGCCCCAAGGGCGTCGCCGTGCCGCACTCCGGGGCGGCGAACCTGGTCGCCAACCTCCGCGCCCTCCACGCGGGGGCGGACGCCCGGGTGCTGCAGTTCGCCTCCTTCAGCTTCGACGCCACCGTGTGGGAGCTGGCCGCCTCGCTGTTCGCCGGCGGCACCCTGGTGCTCGCCACCGACGAGAGCCGGCTCTCCGGCGAGCAACTGGCCGCGCTGATCGCCGAGCACCGGGTCAACCACGCGATCCTGCCGCCGACCGTCGCGGCCGGCCTGCCCGACGGCGCGCCGCTGCCCGCCGACCTGGTGCTGGCCGTCGGCGGCGAGGCCTGCCCGCCCGCGCTGCTCGAGCGGCTCGCCGGGCGGGTCGTCCTGCGCAACGCCTACGGCCCGACCGAGGCCTCGGTCTGCGCCACCTGGAGCGACCCGCTGGGCCCCGGCGACGGCCGCCCGCCGATCGGCCGCCCGCTCGGCGGCCACCGCGCGTACGTGCTGGACGCGGCGCTCGCCCCCGCGCCGGTCGGTGTCACCGGTGAGCTGTACCTGGCCGGGGCGGGCCTCGCCCACGGCTACCTGGGCCGTCCGGTGACCACCGCCGAGCGCTTCGTCGCCGACCCGTACGGGCCGCCCGGCGCCCGGATGTACCGCACCGGGGACCTGGTCCGCCGCCGGCCCGACGGCGCGCTCGACTACGTCGGCCGGGTCGACCACCAGGTCAAGCTGCGCGGCTTCCGGATCGAGCTCGGCGAGATCGAGGCCGCGCTGACCCGGCACCCGGTGGTGGTGCAGGCCGCGGTGCGGGTCCGCCCCTCACCGACCGGCGTGCCGCTGCTGGTCGGGTACGTGGTGCCGGTGCCCGGGGTGGCCGCCGTCGACGTGCCGGTGCTGCGCGCCTTCCTGGGCGAGTCGCTGCCCGCGCACATGGTGCCCGCGACCCTGGTGACACTGCCCGCGCTGCCGCTGACCGCCAACGGCAAGCTCGACGTCGCCGCCCTGCCGGAGCCGGGCACGGCGGCCTCCGGCACGGCGGGCGGCGGTGCCGCGGGCGGCGGACGGGCGCCGCGCACCCCCGTTGAGGAGGCGATCGCAGCCGTCTTCGGCGAGGTCCTCGGGCTCGAACGGGTCGACGCGGACGGGGACTTCTTCGCGCTGGGCGGCGACAGCCTGCGCTCGGTGCAGGTCGTCGGCCGGGCCGCCAAGGCCGGGTTCACGCTCGCGCTGGCCGACGTGTTCGCCCACAAGACGGTGGCGGCGCTGGCCGCCGTCGCCCGCCCGGCCACGCCCCGCCCGGAGGGCGGCGAGCGGCTTCCGGCGGCCCTGTTGGAGCCGCTGCTGCCGATCCGCCCGTCCGGCGGCGCCGAGCCGCTGTTCTGCGTGCACGGCGGGGTCGGCTTCGGCCTGCCGTACGCCGAACTGACCGCCCACCTGGACCCGGACCGGCCGGTGTACGCGCTGCAGTCCGAGGGCATCGCGGCGCCCGCCGGGCAGTGGCGCAAGCCTTTGGGCGTACGGGAGTTGGCGGCCGACTACCTGGCGCGGATCCGGCAGGTGCAGCCGCGGGGCCCGTACCACCTGCTGGGCTGGTCGTTCGGTGGACTGGTCGCGCACGAGATGGCCGTCCAACTGCAGGCGGCGGGCGAGCGGGTGGCCTTCCTGGCGGCGCTGGACGTCCACCCGGTGCACCCGGGGGACCGCAACCCCACCGACGAGGAGATCCGCACGGCCTTCCTGACCCACCACGCCGCCGGGACGGGCATCGAGGAGGAGGAGCTGGCCCGGCTGATGGCGGTGATGCGCCACCACACCGACATCGCCCGGGAGTTCACCCCGGGGCGATTCGACGGGCCGCTGCTGCTGTTCGTCGCCGAGGAGCAGCCGGCGGCCGCCGCCCCGGCCGACCGGGACGGGCTCGCCGACCGCTGGCGGCCCCACCTGACCGGGCCGCTCACCGTGCACCGGGTGCCCTGCGGTCACGAGGAGATGCTCGGCAGGGACGCCGCAGGGCGGATCGGTGCGATCACCGACGCCGCCCTGCGGATCCGCTGACGTGCCCCCTGCCCGGGGCGAACTGCCCTCGCCCCGGGCTAAAGGGAGGGGTCCTGCATCAGGATCGCCTGGTACAGGTGGTGCAGCCGGCGGCTCGGCTTGAGCCCCAGCTCGTCGTCCAGCCACCTGCGGGTGCGGTGGAAGATGTCCACGGCCTCCGACTGCCGGCCGCAGCGGTACAGCGCGATCATCAACTGCTCGCTGAACCGCTCCCGTTCGGGGTACTGGGCGAGCAGCTGCTTCAGCTCGGCCACCACCGTCCCCGCCTCGCCGGCCTGCAGCTGCGCCGCGATCAGGTCCTCGCGGGCGGTCTTGCGCTGCTCGTCCAGTCGCAGCGCGACGGCCCGGCACCACGGGCCGTCGCTGGTGTCGAGCAGCGCCGGTCCGCGCCACATCGCCAGCGCCCCGCGCAGCGTGTCCATCGCCTCGTACGGCCGGTGCTCGACCAGCCCCGCGCCCTTCTCCGCCGTCCGCAGGAAGCGGTACGCGTCGACCGCCTCCTCCGGGACGTCCAGCATGTAGCCGTTGTCGACCGTGCGGATCAACTCCTGGTCCGGTCTTTCCAGGCCGAGTTCGGCCAGGGATTTCCGCATTCGTTTCACATTGGCCTGCAGCGCGTTCCGCGCGTTCTTCAGCGACGCCTCCCCCCACAGCTCGTCGATGAGTTCGTCGAAGGCAACCACCTGGCCGGCGTTCAGGGCCAGCATGGTCAGCATCACGCGGTTCTTCTTCGCCCGTAGTCCGACAGTGCGCTGACCGTCGCCGATCAACAGCGGTCCTAATATGGAGATGTACACCAAATTCCCCGTCCGTAGCGGTGAACTCCAGCCACAAGCTTTTCCGTCGATCCCTCGGAGTGCCACTGCAGAAAGCGGTCCACTTGTTTGAAGGGGTGTGAAGAAGGGGAAAAGCCCGGGTATCATTCGCGCCGGTCAAGTATCGGTCACGCGTGGCTCGTCCGGCCATGTACCTTCGTACATGAGTTGGTGGACCTGGGCCACCAGTCCGGCCTGGAGCCTGGACTCGACCCCCAACTTCGCCAGGATGCTGGCGACGTGGGCCTTCACCGTCCGCTCGGTGACGTGCAGCCGGTCGGCGATCCCGCGATTGGAGTGCCCGGCCCCGATCAGGTCGAAGACCTGGCGCTCCCGGCCCGAGAGCGCGCCCACTCTGGCAAGTTCGTCGCGCCAGCGCGCCGAGGCGAGGCCGCTCTCCCCGTGCTGCCCCACCACACCGGACCCCCGCTCCGTGGTGCGCTCCGTCGTGGATGCGCCCTCCCGCCCGGGAGGCCGCCCGCGCACGACGAACGCCTGCGCGATTCTACAACTCACGTAACAAACCACCACGGGACATGCGGCGTCAAACCCCTTGCGGCACCCACTCGATGATGCCGTGCACGCACGAATCGGCCGGGGCGGTGGCCGGGGGCCCCGCCCCCGCGGGGGGGGGGGGGGCGCCGGGGGCCCCCCCCCCCGGCCGGCCGGGGGCGGCGGGGGGGGGGGGGCGGGGCGCGCGGCGGGG